>NZ_CP070492.1 GCF_016925495.1 Methylococcus sp. EFPC2
GGCCGCTCCCTGGATAACACGAGTCCCGAGCGCTGGCGGGTAAAAAAGGACGGCGGCGATTTCGACCAGTTCGCCGGCGCCACGATCACCCCGCGCGCGGTGGTGGGCGGCGTCCAGGCGGGCTTGGGTTTCTTTCAGCGTCACCGGGCCGAACTTCTAGCCCCCTAGTCGAGAGGTCAGCGCATGAATCCGGAATTTCGCAAGATCACCCGCGATGGCTTGTGGGATAACAACGTGATCTTCAGTCAGAGCATAGGCTTGTGTCCTTTGCTGGCGGTCACCGGCACGGCGACCAACGGGCTGGGCATGGGATTGGCCACGGTCGCCGTCATGGTGGCGTGCAACCTGCTCATCTCCTATGTACGGGCTTTGATTCCGCCGGAAATCCGCATCCCGATCTTCGTCGTGCTGATCGCCATGGTGGTGACCTTCGTCGATATGGTCATGAACGCCTGGCTGCACGAGATGCACAAGGTGCTGGGTTTGTTCATCCCGCTGATCGTGACCAATTGCGCCATCCTCGGGCGGGCGGAGGCCTTCGCGTCGCGCCGGCCCATGGCCGAGGCGACCCTGGACGGGCTGATGATGGGTTTGGGTTTCACGCTGGCCCTGGTGGTATTGGGCGCGGCGCGCGAGATCCTGGGTGTGGGCACGCTGTTCGCCAGCGCCTCCCTGCTGATGGGCGAGTCGTTTTCCTGGATGGAGACGGTCATCATCCCCGAGTACCGGGGCTTTTTGCTGATGGCCTTGCCGCCCGGCGGTTTCCTCATGCTGGGCTTCATCTTGGCGGGGAAAAAGCTGATCGATCGGCGTCTGGTGGCTCGGCAGGCGCGCCCGATCCCGATAGGCGATTCCGTGGCGGAAAACTCATAAACGGGCCTGGGCCATGAACGTAGGTGTGTGTTACGCGGATTCCGACCGGCAGTTGTGGCTGCGCATGGAAGTTCCCGACGAGAGCTCGGTCGAGGATGCCATCCGCCGTTCCGGCATCCTGGAGCGCTTTCCCGAGATCGATCTGGACCAGCAGAAGGTCGGCATCTTCGGCAAGCTGGTGAAGCTCGATGCGCCCTTGAAGGAGGGCGATCGCATCGAGATCTACCGTCCCATCATCGCCGATCCGAAAACGGTGCGCCGTCGCCGGATCGGCGACGACGATGAGGACGACGACGATTGAAACGTCTTCGGACTTGAACCGGAAATCTCTAGGGCCGATGATCGCCTTGCCGGGCAAGTCCGTCGTTTTGCCTGTGTGTTTCGGCTGCACCAATAAACGACTACAACGAAGAGGGGCATCATGAAAGGCGACAGCAAAGTCATTTCCTATCTGAATCGCGTATTGACCAACGAGCTCACGGCGATCAACCAGTATTTCCTGCATGCCCGCATGTTCAAGAACTGGGGCTTTCATAAACTCAACGAGCACGAATACAAGGAATCCATCGACGAGATGAAGCATGCCGATGCGCTCATCGAAAGGGTCTTGTTCCTGGAAGGCCTGCCCAATCTGCAGGAGCTCGGCAAGTTGAAGATCGGCGAAAACGTGAAGGAAGCCCTGGGCGCCGATTTGCTGCTGGAGCAGGAGGCCCTGCCCGTGCTCAAGGAAGCCATCGCCTACAGCGAGCAGGTCGGCGATTTCGTGAGTCGTGAACTGTTCGAGCATATCCTGGAGAGCGAGGAGGAACACATCGACTGGCTGGAAACCCAGCTCGAACTCATCGAGAAGATCGGCCTGCAGAATTATCTGCAATCCAGCATCTGAGCCCATGGATATGCGGGCAGTAGCATGAGTGAGTCACGCCGCCAACAAGGGGAGGCCGTTTGCGCGCGGCTGCTGAGCGAGATCCGCAAGCTCGGCTACGCGCCGGAACAGCTTAAATCTGCGCCGGTTTACGATCAGGCCAGCCTGGAAACCAGCAAGGATCCCTACAGCGGCGAGGAAACCTTGTGCGCGAGCTGGAAAGACGGACACGGCCACCGGATCGGCGAGATGAAGTTCCACGGCGACGGTTCGTTCTATGCGGAATACGACGTGGTCCTGCCGCATCCGACGGATCCGCGCTGGTTCGTCGAAGGCGTGGTCGCCTGGGGCAAGGACGACACCATCAAGAGCGAAGCCAAGTTGTTGCCGGCGCTGGAAGACTGAGCGTCCGCAAGCCGGTGAGCCCGCCTTACGAAATCTACGACTTGCTGCAGGATTACGCCGGCGGGACCGACACCGTCGGCGCCGTGGCGATCGGCTTGGTGTGGACTTATTGCGAGGCGGATGCGATCGGCCTGGCCATGAGCCCCGGCATTCCGACCCGCACCCTGCCCTGGGCCGGCAGCCTGGGCGGCCGGCCGCTGGCGGATCTGGCGAGCTGGGTGCGCGAGTTCGATCCCTATCAGGCCACGTTGGGCATGGCCGCGGTCAATGCCGGCATCAACCGCCTCGGTCTGCTGCCCGATGGGCTGTGCCTGGAGCCGGGTGCCAATGGCAATCTCGCCGTCTTCGAGCATTTTTTGCCGCAGATTCGCGGCAAGAAGACCGTCGTGATCGGCCGCTATCCCGGCCTGGACCGTTACGCCGCCGCCCACGATCTGGATCTCACCGTGCTGGAACGGCAGCCGGGCGAGGGCGATCTGCCCGATGCGGCCTGCGAATATGTGTTGCCGCGGGCGGATTGGGTGTTCATCACCGCGACTTCGATTCCCAACAAGACTTTTCCCCGTCTGGCGGAACTGTCCCGCGACGCGGTCAGCGTGCTGATGGGGCCGACTACGCCCTGGCTGCCCGATCTGTACCATTTCGGCATCGACTATCTAGCCGGGGTGGATATCGCCGATGCCGAAGCCCTGCGCCGCACCGTGTGCGAAGGCGGCGGCGTGCGCCTGTTCGACACGGCCGTGCGCTACCGGGTCGCGCCTTTGAGCATAGAGGCCGGCAAGCAATGGGCCCGCCGCATGATCGCCCGGACGGCGCAGGAGAGGGAGAATCTCAAGCAGGCCATGGACGCCTGGTATGCGCAAGGCAATGTCCGGCGTTTTCCGCAGTATTCGAGCCTGGAATTCGTCAACCAGCGCTTGTCACGACTCGATACCTGTTTCAAGCGGATGTGGGACGAGAAACCCGATGAGCATCCGCTTTTCAGCCGAGCCGGCGCGGTCGGTGATAAGCAGGGGCCATCCCTCTATGACTAGGTTCGGATGGCAGGCGCTTATATCGTCGGCCGGCCGACTATCGTACTTATTCCTCGCTGCCTTTTACCCACACCTCGCCACAGATCCCCTATATCGCCGCCATGAACGACATACTTAGCCACAATCGCGTGATCTTGTGCCATTTCGATACCTATAGCGCCGCTTTGTTGTTCGCCCGCTACGGGACTAGCGTGATTACGCCGACGCCTTTGCCGGAGGGGGCGAGCGCAATACCCGAAATAACGTCGCCCGCAGAGCAATACGATCCCGGCGCCGCGTTGAATGCGCTGGCCGAGCATTATGGCCTGGATACTACCCAGTTGACCCTGGTCGACGGCTTTCAGGAATGGCTGAACGGCACGGAAAACCCCATACGCATCCATCTTGCCCGCTTCACGACATTCGAGGCGCCGCGCGATGCGATCTCATCCCATGGCGGGGCATTCAAACCGATCAGCGAGATGCGCGGAACGGCGGCCGTCGAGTTGAATCTGCTGCGTCGAGCCTTCAACTTGTTCGTGGGCGGGGGCTGAACTTCTCCGCGACGAGCGGCGGGCGGCCGTCTCTCGACTCAGACCTAGCTTGCTTCGTCTATCCAGGCCATTTGGATCGCTTCCAAAACTTTTTCATTGCATTTCTCGGCAGTATCGTCAAAGCCGTCGATACCCAGTACCCAATTCAATAGATCGGTAAAACGGACATATTTCGGATCGACATCCGGATAGCGCTCGTTGAGCGCGATGGCGATGTCGAAGGTATCGTTCCATTTCATGGCTTTGGTCCTCGTTTAATCGTGGTCGCAGGGGGATATTGGCGGCCGATATAGCAACGGCCGATAGGGATTATTAACCTTACAATATTTGGTATAATCGCGCGCGTGCGGTGCCGCAATTATAGCTAATCGTCAATCCGCATTCGAAACATTCACAACAGTTAGGCGGCGGTATGGTCCATGAATTTTTATATCGAGGGGAAACCTTCAGGCTTACTGACCGCAGCGAAGAAAACAGAGGATATAAATAATGGTACGCGAGTTCGAATATAAAGGTGAGATCTTTCGAGTCACCGCACACGGCATTCACGGTCACGAAGAGATATTTATCGTCCACATCGAAAAGGACGGTACCGAGGGAGGCGAGGCCTCGATCGACCGTATGACCGAGGAGAACGATACCAACGCCCCCATCGAAGACATCATCGTCATGCTATGCGATCGGCTCATTCCCGATATCGACGGGCACGACCCGAGCAAGCCTTTCGCCTGGCGGGAAGGAAACGTCGTGTATGCGGTACACGACGGGGTACAGGATCACGCTTAAGTCGTGGCGGAATGCCTGCGGCTGGCCGCGCGCAACAGTTGCAGGCATTCCAGATTCGCCGCCATGTCCAGGGCGGTGAAATCGTCGTGGTTCTGCAGGCCGACATCGGCGCCGGCTTCCAGCAGCCGCGCCACGACTGCGGTCTTGCCGGCCGAGGCGGCATACATCAGGGCGGTGCTGCCGCCGTCGTTCTGGTGATCGAGCGCGACGCCGTTTTCCACCAGCTTGTCGATGATGGCCAGGTCTTCCTTGAAGCAGGCCAGCCAGAGGGCGTTGTTGCCGTCGCCGTTGACGGCGTCGAGGCGGGCGCCGGCGGCGAGCAGCGCTTCCACGATGGCGCGCTCGCCCAGGCGGCAGGCCTGCACGAGCGGCGTGGTGCGGTTTGCGATGAGCCCTTCGAGATCATCGGGAGGAAAGCCCTGAGCGACGAGCCAGGCTTCGAGCGCCGGATCCGGCTCACGCGCTGCGCTGTTCGCGGGCGATTCAGGCCTCATCGGGGACCGCCATCCAGCTATAGCCGCCCTGATCCCAAAGCTGGGCGAGCACCTGGTCCGTGTCGTAGTCGGGGTATTGGCTCTTGGTCGCCTCGTAGGCTTCCAGAAAGCCGGCGACGTCGTCGCCTTCCACATGGGCCGAGCTGTTTTCTTCCTTGCTGCTGAGGATGTAAGTCACGCCGTTGCCGCAGGAGCGCAGCGCATAGACTTCGCCTTCCGCGATCAGCTCGACGGGTTCTTGTATCTCGGACATGGCAGCTACCTCGTTGATGGGGTTGTCGTCCGCTCAGGCATACGCCGGTTCAGCCGCCGCGGCCGCCAGCGCCGTCCGCAAGCCCTCGTAGCCGCCGATGAGGTCGTAAACCTCCCGGAAACCGAAGTCGGCGAATATCCGGGCGCCGCTCTGGCTGGCGTTGCCGTGATAGCAATAAATCAGCACGGGTTTGTCCCTGGGCGTCTTCATGATCATTTCTTCCAGGTTGGCATTGGACAGGTAACGGGCTCCCCCCATGTGTTCCTGCTGGTAAGAAAACTCGTCGCGCATGTCGAATATCGTCAGATCGTCGCGCTCCAAAAGCTGCGGCAGTTCACTGATTTCGATCCGGCGCCAGCCGCTTGCAACACTCATATAGACCCCCCGTTCGCAATGTCATCGGTGAAAACCCCGGTGCGGCTAAGGCCGCGCCGGATAAGGCGGCAGCGTGAGTATCCGCGTATCGGTCAGCGGATAGCCCACGGTGAAATGGTAGAGCGACTGGAAAGCCTGGCCGGACAGCCCCAGCAGTTCGTGGAAGGTGTCGTCGAAATAGCAGCCTATGCCGGTGCCGCGCAGCCCCAGGGCCTCGGCTTCCAGATAGAGCACCTGGCCCAGCAGCCCGGCTTCCCAATAAAGCTGGCGGTAGCGCCAGGGTGCCGGCTTCAGCACGTCCGCGTATTCGGTCAGCATGCCCAGTGCGAACGCGCTGTCCGTAGCGATCGCCTGATGGCAGTGGATGGTTTTTGCCAATTGGCCGCAGCCGGCCGCCGCCAGTTGGAAGAAGGGCAGGTGAGCGGGGCAGTCTTCGGGCGTTTTCCAGTCGAAACGTTCGTTAAGCGCGCCGCGGAGGCTGTCGATCACTTCCGTCCGCCGAGGCAGGATATAAAGACCCGGCGCCAAGCCTTCCACCCGGTGCACGAAAAGCACCGGATGCACGCGGGGCAGGAAATCCCAGACATCCCAGGGCGTGCTGCGGCGCGGCAGCAGGGCGTCGAGGAGGCCGTAAAAACGGGCCTGACTGATTTCCGTGCGGCCGTCGAAATGCTGGGCGCTGCGCCGCTGCCGGATGAGCGTGGCGGCCGCCGTTCCGCAGGGCACCGATCGGGGCGGATAGGCTTCGACGCTTGCGGAGTCGCCGGTCAGGGCGGGCGTTCGGGTGGCTTCCGCGACCTCGTCGATCACCGGCCAGTGATACATGGGATGGGGATCCAGCACATTGGCCCGCCCGCTCCAAACCGGGTCCACAGGCCCCAGTGGCGCTGGAACGGATGCCAGCGGCTCGGCATCCGCGATCACTTCGAGCAGGAGTTCGGCGTCCTCGGGCTCGACGCCGGGGAAATCTTCGTCCCGGTCCAGACCTAAACGGCGGGCGATTTCCGGCCAGCTCGTGCCTTCCACCAGGCGCAAGCGCCAGCCGAGGGCGGCGGCGGCATAACGCAAGGCGCCCAGCGCATGGCCGGTGTCGAGCTGGCAATAACGGAACGCGCGCTCGCCGTATTTCCAGGCCTCCCGCCAGTGGATGGAGCTGAGGCCTATCAGCAGGCGGGCAGGCGCATCCGGCGGGCTTTGCTCCGTGCCGCGGGCACGCTGCTCCAGGATATGGTCGCGGCTGAGATAGTGATAAACGCCGTCTTCGAGTCCGGGAACGGAACGGCTGACGACATAGCCTTCGGTCGGATGCAGATTGCCGCTGGAAGGATTGCAACGCAGCGCCCAGCGGTCCGGCCCGTATTCCTTCCAGGCCGACAATCCCAGGGACAATTCCAGCAGCAGGCCGATCGATTCCAGCGAGACCGGCTGCGGGGCTACGCCGCCGGCTTCGTGCAGGGCGTAATAAGGTGTCTGCAGAGCATCGGCCGCCAGGGGCAGCGCGATGCGCCGGCTACCCGCATAGCTGCGGAACGGCTCGGGCTGGCTGCTCCAGTCCAGGGCCTCCGGCCCCGGCGCATAACGTTCCAGGCGGTGCTTGGTACGCTCGTGATAAGCCAGCACGTGCTGCAAGGCATCGGGTGCGTGGCCTTCCTGAACTTGGAGCCGGTCTCCTTGCAAGGGCGCGCGTTTACGCCGGACTACGCCTTCCATCAGCGGTGCGCTCCCGGGGGTGGGCAATGATGATCGCGATCGCAGCGTTCCAGGTCACGGCTGAACGCGATTTCCGGCGATTCGCCGCAGGTCGCCAGCCAGGCCGGGATGCGCTCGGGATCGAAACCCACCTCCCGCGCTTCGCCGACCTGCAGGAGCGGGCGGCGGATCAGCAGAGGTTCTGCGAGCATGAGCGCGAGCGCCGCCGATTCGTCCAGCGCTTCGGGCACGACCTCGCCGGATTTGACCCGGGGCGCGGCGCGGTTGAACCATTCGGCCACCGGCCGCGTCCCGAAGAAGGCCCGCAATTCCTCCGCGCGCCACGGCGTGTCCAACAAATTGCGCACGATCAGCTCGTGCCCGGCATCCAGGAGCAGGCGCTTCTGCCGCGCATTGTTGGCGCAGCCGGGCTTCTCGTAAAAGATTATGGTGGCCATGGTCGCCGGACGGCCGTCTAGCTCGCGGCTTGTGCCGTGTGCCAGTTCTGCTGGGTGGTGTAGTCGCCGGCTTCCAGGGTTTCCATCTGTCCGGTAGCGCCGCATTTGAGGCAGTGGCCGAGGACGTTGAACCCTTGTTCCGAGCAGAGGTCGTCGCGGCTTTGACGGCAGCCGACGGCGCCGCAGGCCTTGCATTTATGCAGGGTGCCGCTGCATTGCTGACCGCCGCCCTTTCTGGCTCCGGTGCATAGTTTCAAGGGGGTTTTGAGTTCTTCGTAACGCGACATGGTTCTTACTCCCGGATCTGCCAGATGGATGATGAAGATTTTTTTCGAGTGCTTGCCGACCGCCGGGGGGCGATCAGTTAATGAAATTCGCCGTCACGCCTTCGGTATCGACGAAAACTTCGCCGTTTTCGACCTTCAAGGGATATTCCGCCAACAAGCAGGGCTTGCCCTTGATGCAGACGCCGTTGTCGCCCTTGAATGCCCAATCATGGTGCCGGCAGGTCAGGATCTTGCCGTCGAAATGGGCATCGGCGAGCGGTTCATGGTCGTGCGGGCACATGCCTTGATACGCCTTGGGCGTATCGCCCTGCGGCCAAACGATCAGCATCAGGGTGCGGTTGACCGCCACGACTTCGTATTTGCCCTCCTTGAGCTCGTTTTCGTCACAGGCTTTGGTAAACATGGATACCTCTCGTCTCAAGGGGAAGCGGATTCCCTCGCCGGCCGCGTCTTAGGCGCGTTCCTGACACGGCCGGCGGCGGGATGAAGGTTTAAACCGGCCGGTTTTCCGGGATCTTGATCGGGCCCATGATCTTCAGGCCTTCCTCGAAGCTGATCTCCGGGAATTTCTCGTCGAAATTGGCCGCCGCTTCGGCGACCGCCGTCAGCTTGCCGGCCGTGTCGAGCTTCTTGAGGTCGTTGCGCTCGATGTTGAACAAGTCCAGCAACTCGTTGTAGACGGTCGCTTCTTCCAGCGGCAATACCCAGAAATTCGCGCCGCCGTAGGCGATCTGATAACGCTTGGAAATGTCCAGATTGCCGGCGAAGAAGAAGTACTTGCCGGTCGGCGACAGCTTGTCCCCCAGCACTTCGCACAGCAGCTTGATGTGCTCCAGGGACAGGGCGAATCCGGTCAGGAAGGGTATGGTGGGATCGCTGGCGTTGACCACGGTCATCACCTGATCGAGCTTGACTTCCGGCGGCCGTGCCTCGTCGCTCAGTTGCTGGGCGAACTTCAGGGCGATCGCGCCGCGGAAGCCGAAAACGCCGGGCTTGGCGGTGGCACCCTTGAACACCGGGCTGATGAGCCGTTTTTCGGCTTCGAGGGTGGCGAGCGGGGTTTCGTTGATGGTAGTCATAACACTCCTTACAGGTTACTGATTGCGAAGAAAATCGGCGGTTTTGAAAAACGATGCGGTGAGCTGCGCCCGCAGTGCGGGATCCGCAACTTCCTCGGCCAGGGCGAGCTTCATGCAGTCCATCCAGGCATCGCGGGCCTTTTCGTCGATGGCGAAGCCCAGATGCGCCTGCCGCAGGCGCGGCGGCCCGTAGCGCTCGGCATACAAGGGCGGTCCGCCCAGCCAGCCGGACAGAAACAGGAACAGCTTTTCCTTGGCCGAGCTCAGGTCTTCCGCATGCATGGCGCGGATCACAGCGGCCTGGGGCCGCTCGTCCATCAATTGGTAGAAGCGTTCGACCAGCCGGCGCACGGCATCCTCGCCCCCGATCTGCTCGTAGTGAGGGTTGCGGAGAGCCTGCGGCAATACCACGGGCGTATGCGGGCTGGGCGGCATGCGCGAACCCCGGCGCTCACATGACCACGACGGGGATGCCGAGCTTGACCTTGCGGCCGAGCTGCGCGTCCACCTTGCTGCGGGCCTTCTCTATGGTCAGGGGCTTGGGCAGGATCGAATTGACCCCGTTCTTGAGGCAGTCCTGGGCGAGCGGGTCGGTGGCGGAATCGGCCACCAGGATGATCTTGAGGTCGGCGATCTTCGAGCGGATTTCGCTCAGGACTTCGATGCCTTTTTCCTTCACGATGTCTATGCCTAACAGCAGCACCGCAGGCGGCCAGTCCTTGGCTTTGGCGTAAGCGGCTTCGAGGCTGCTCAATTCATGGGTTTCGATCTCGTCGTGCAGCATGAACTGCAAGGCCGCGCTGATGATTTCGTCGCTGTCCACGACGAACACGCGCCTGTCGTCCACGGCTTTTTCACTGTCAACGCCGATCTGCATGGGGAACTCCTCATGGGCTGATGAGAAACGGATGGGTTTCTTCACGGTAACCCGCTCGGGTAGGCGCAGCCTTCCGGACGGTACCGTTTGCTAATCAGTCATAAGCAATAGTCGCGCCATCTAATCCGGCGCATTCCCCGCCCGGCCTATCGTCGGAATTATCAAGCCG
This sequence comes from Methylococcus sp. EFPC2, assembly GCF_016925495.1. Classification (NCBI taxonomy): domain Bacteria; kingdom Pseudomonadati; phylum Pseudomonadota; class Gammaproteobacteria; order Methylococcales; family Methylococcaceae; genus Methylococcus; species Methylococcus sp. EFPC2. Next base: position 10,178 of record NZ_CP070492.1, read on the forward strand.
TTAGCCCTTTTTCCGGCCTCGCGAGGGGGCGCGTCCGTTTGTGTTGTTCCTTACAAAGCATGCGGTTTTGTCTTGTTAGTAACATCCCGCAAGACCCGCGAAAAGCGCGGTAAGCCGGATATATCCCTTTTGTTTTCAGGGCCTTGCGAAGGGGATTTTTGATGGCACGGCGGTTGCAATGAGTGAACCGTGCAGGGTTCGACTAATCATTCGTGGCAGCGGTCAAGAATAAAAAAAAGCAAACGCCGCCATCGGATGTTTAGGCCGGGATCGTCTTCCGGCGGAATGCTGCGGGCCACGAACTAATGATCATCCTTTAGTCACTCGGAGAAATACCATGTCTGAATTGAGACAAATCGCTTTCTACGGCAAGGGCGGTATCGGCAAGTCCACCACCTCCCAGAACACCTTGGCCGCCCTCGCTGAAATGGGTCAGAAGATCCTGATCGTGGGCTGCGATCCCAAGGCCGACTCCACCCGCCTGATCCTGCACTCGAAAGCCCAGGACACCATCCTGTCCCTGGCCGCCGATGCCGGCAGCGTCGAGGACCTGGAGCTGGAAGACGTGATGAAGGTCGGTTATCGCGACATCCGCTGCGTCGAGTCCGGTGGTCCGGAGCCGGGCGTAGGCTGTGCAGGTCGCGGCGTGATCACTTCCATCAACTTCCTGGAAGAAGAAGGCGCTTATGACGGCGTTGACTACGTTTCCTACGACGTACTCGGCGACGTGGTCTGCGGCGGTTTCGCCATGCCCATCCGCGAGAACAAGGCGCAGGAAATCTACATCGTCATGTCCGGCGAAATGATGGCCATGTATGCGGCCAACAACATCTCCAAGGGCATTCTGAAATACGCCAACAGCGGCGGCGTGCGTCTGGGCGGATTGGTCTGCAACGAGCGTCAGACCGACAAGGAATACGAGCTGGCCGAATCCTTGGCCAAGAAGCTCGGCACCACCCTGATCCACTTCGTGCCGCGCGACAACATCGTGCAGCACGCCGAGCTGCGTCGCATGACCGTACTCGAGTATGCACCGGACTCCGCTCAGGCTCAGGAATACCGCACTCTGGCCAACAAGATCCACGCCAACAAGGGCAACGGCACCATTCCGACCCCGATCACCATGGACGAGCTGGAAGACCTGTTGATGGAGCACGGCATCATGAAGCAGGTAGACGAGTCGCAGATCGGCAAGACTGCGGCCGAACTGGCGGCATAAGGAGTCGTGCGGGTCGGTGGAAGGTCGTCGCGAGACGGCCCGCCGCCGGCCCTCTCCCTCTTCGAATGCCATGTTATTAGCAACTGAATCAGGAGCTTACAAATGAGCCTCACAGTTGAGCAAGTGAAACAGAGAAACAAGGACCTCATCAAAGAAGTCCTCGAAGTCTATCCGGAAAAGACCGCCAAGCGTCGCGCTAAGCACCTCGGCACTTTTGAAGAAGGCAAGCCCGACTGCGGGGTCAAGTCCAACGTCAAATCGATACCGGGCGTCATGACCATCCGCGGCTGCGCTTACGCCGGCTCCAAGGGCGTGGTCTGGGGCCCCATCAAGGACATGATCCACATCAGCCACGGACCGGTCGGCTGCGGCCAGTATTCCTGGGCTTCGCGTCGCAACTACTACATCGGCACCACCGGCGTCGATACCTTCGTCACCATGCAGTTCACCTCCGACTTCCAGGAGAAGGACATCGTATTCGGCGGCGACAAGAAGCTCGAAAAGATCATCGACGAAATCCAGGATCTGTTCCCTTTGAACCACGGTATCACGGTTCAATCCGAATGCCCCATCGGTCTGATTGGCGACGACATCGAAGCCGTCTCCAAGAAGAAGAACAAGGAATACAACGGCCACACCATCGTGCCGGTTCGTTGTGAAGGGTTCCGCGGTGTATCCCAGTCCTTAGGGCATCACATCGCCAACGACGCGGTACGCGACTGGGTCTTCGACAAGGCCGGCGACAAGCACCCGGAATTCAAGACCACGCCGTATGACGTCGCCATCATCGGCGATTACAACATCGGCGGCGACGCCTGGTCCTCCCGCATCCTGCTGGAAGAAATGGGTCTGCGCGTGATCGCCCAGTGGTCCGGCGACGGCTCCTTGGCCGAATTGGAAAACACCCCGAAAGCCAAGTTGAACGTGCTGCACTGCTACCGTTCCATGAACTACATCTCCCGCCACCTGGAAGAGAAGTACGGCGTGCCGTGGGTCGAGTACAACTTCTTCGGGCCGACCAAGATCGCCGAATCGCTGCGCACCATCGCCGGCTACTTCGACGACAAGATCAAGGAAGGTGCGGAGCGCGTCATCGCCAAGTATCAGCCCCTGATGCAGGCCGTGATCGACAAGTACCGTCCGCGTCTGGAAGGCAAGAAAGTCATGTTGTTCGTGGGCGGCCTGCGTCCCCGTCACGTGATCGGCGCCTACGAGGATCTGGGCATGGAAATCGTCGGCACCGGCTACGAGTTCGGCCATAACGACGACTATCAGCGCACCACCCACTACGTCAAAGACGGCACCCTGATCTACGACGACGTCACCGGCTTCGAATTCGAGAAATTCGTCGAAGCGGTCCAGCCCGACCTGGTCGGTTCCGGCATCAAGGAAAAGTATGTCTTCCAGAAGATGGGCGTACCGTTCCGTCAGATGCACTCCTGGGATTACTCAGGTCCTTACCACGGTTATGACGGCTTCGCCATCTTCGCCCGCGATATGGACATGGCCATCAACAACCCGGTTTGGGGCTTGGCCAAGACTCCGTGGAAGAAGGCTGCCTGATCGAGAGAAAAGGGTAAGTAGGGTGCGCCGCGTCGCACCAGGTTAATCGTTCATCGGTGCGCATTGTGCGCACCCTACCACCGTATATTTGGAGCTTAAGCCATGAGTCAAAATGCAGAAAAAGTCCTCGACCACTTCAACCTGTTCCGCGAACCGGAATACGTCGAGCTGTTCGAGAACAAGCGTAAAGAGTTCGAATTCATGCCGCCTGACGAGCAGGTCGCAGAAATTCGTGAGTGGACCAAAACCGAGGAATACAAGGAAAAGAACTTCGCCCGCGAAGCTCTGACCGTCAATCCCGCCAAGGCCTGCCAGCCGCTGGGCGCCGTGTTCGCCGCGGTCGGTTTCGAAGGCACCATACCCTTCGTGCACGGTTCGCAAGGCTGCGTGGCGTATTACCGCTCGCACTTCAGCCGTCACTTCAAGGAGCCGACCTCCTGCGTATCGTCTTCCATGACCGAAGACGCGGCGGTATTCGGCGGCCTGAACAACATGATCGACGGTCTGGCCAACACCTACAACATGTACAAGCCGAAGATGATCGCGGTTTCCACCACCTGCATGGCGGAAGTGATCGGCGACGACTTGAACGCCTTCATCAAGACTTCGAAGGAAAAGGGTTCCATCCCGGCCGAATACGATGTGCCTTTCGCCCACACCCCGGCTTTCGTCGGCAGCCATATCACCGGCTACGACAACGTCATGAAGGGCATCCTGCAGCACTTCTGGGACGGCAAGGCAGGCACCGTACCGGCGCTGGAGCGCAAGCCGAACGAGTCGATCAATTTCCTCGGCGGCTTCGACGGCTACACCGTGGGCAACATCCGCGAGATCAAGCGCATCTTCAACCTGTTCGGCATCGACTACACCATCATCGGCGACAACAGCGATGTATGGGATACCCCGACCGACGGCGAGTTCCGCATGTATGACGGCGGCACCACGCTGGAAGACACCGCCAACGCGCTGAACGCCAAGGCCACCATCTCCATGCAGGAGTACTGCACGGAAAAGACCCTGCCCTTCATCGCCGAGCACGGCCAGGAAGTGGTCGCCCTCAACCACCCGATCGGCGTGGCCGGCACGGACCGTTTGCTGCTCGAGATCGCGCGCCTGACCGGCAAGGAGATCCCGGCCGAACTGGAGAAGGAGCGCGGCCGTCTGGTCGACGCCATCGCCGACTCTACCGCCCACATCCACGGCCAGAAGTTCGCCATCTACGGCGATCCCGACCTGTGCTACGGCCTGGCCGAGTTCCTGTTGGAACTGGGCGCCGAGCCCACTCACGTGCTGGCCACCAACGGCAGCAAGGCGTGGGCCGAGAAGGTGCAGGCGCTGTTCGATTCCTCGCCCTTCGGCAAGAACTGCAAGGTTTACCCGGGCAAGGATCTGTGGCACATGCGCTCGCTGCTGTTCACCGATCCGGTCGATTTCCTGATCGGCAACACCTACGGCAAGTACCTGGAGCGTGACACCGGCACCCCGCTGATCCGTATCGGCTTCCCGATCTTCGACCGCCACCACAAGCACCGTTATCCGGTGTGGGGTTACCAGGGCGGCCTGAACGTATTGGTCTGGATCCTCGACCGCCTGTTCGAATCGATCGACGCCAATACCATCATCCCGGCCAAGACCGACTACAGCTTCGACATCATCCGCTAAGCGGTTCCGCGAGACGCCCGCCTCTCCGCAGCCTTCCCTTCCGGGGACTGGGCGAACCGGAGGGACGGGCATTTTACCGGCGATATACCCTCACTTTTTGCGGGTATATCGCCATCCAACTGAGGATACATCATGGGAAACGTCACGTTTTCTAGTCCCTTGCTGTCCAAGGATGTCACGGTGTACGCCACGGCCGGCGATACCCATACCCTGCTCAAGGTCGCCAGGCACCACAAGATACCCATTCCGTTCGAATGCGAAGACGGGGATTGCGGTTCCTGCGTGATCGAGGTGAGTGAATTGTCGAACAAGCCTTTCATGGCGCAGGACTTGACCGACAAGGAGCGTGCGACCCTGGTCGCCGCCGGCAAATTGACCAAGGCGCAGATCGAGGAATCGACCTTGACCGACAAGCCGCCGCGCTACCGTCTGGCCTGCCAGTACATCGTGCGCGACGAGGATGTGCTGGTGAAATTCAGCGGCGAGCCGGGCGTCGTCTGAGCCGGGCTACCCGACCCACCCTGCGGCGCCGGGTCTATCCGCTGCGGATTTCCCGGCGCCGCAACCTTTCCTAAGCATCAGGCAGGCTCGCCAGGACTGCGGATGGATACTCTCCGTGCCCGCATGCTCGGACATGGGAGCTGATCCGGCGAAGGCCGGGCCGACAGCGGGGCCGGCGTTTCCGGCTTGTCCGTTTCCTGACATTCCCTTTCTCCTTTGTTCATAACCCTACAGCCCTTGGGGTGTGTAGCGGTCAAATATCCTAATTCAATCAACGATATAAGCCGCGGGCACGGGCATTGCTTAGACAAGCTACAGGCCAGGCACGACCGGCGGAAGACCCTTCCGCGGCACGGTCGGCAATAACGAATCATCGCGGAGACTGGGCATGAGCAGCCTATCGAGCACGATCCAAGACGTTTTCAACGAACCCGGTTGCGGCAAGAACCAGGGCAAGTCGGAAAAAGAACGCAAGAAAGGTTGCACCAAACAGCTCCAGCCCGGCGGAGCCGCCGGCGGCTGCGCCTTCGACGGCGCCAAGATCGCCCTGCAACCCATCACCGACGTCGCCCATCTGGTGCACGGCCCCATCGCCTGCGAAGGCAATTCCTGGGACAACCGCGGCTCCAAATCGTCCGGTTCCAACCTCTGGCGCACCGGCTTCACCACCGACATCAACGAGACGGACGTGGTGTTCGGCGGCGAGAAGCGCCTGTACAAGTCGGTGAAGGAAATCATCGAGAAATACGACCCGCCGGCCGTATTCGTCTACCAGACCTGCGTCCCCGCCATGATAGGCGACGACATCGACGCGGTGTGCAAGGCGGCGTCCAAGAAATTCAACAAGCCGGTGATTCCGGTCAATTCGCCCGGCTTCGTCGGTCCCAAGAACCTCGGCAACAAGCTGGCCGGGGAAGCCATCCTGAACCATGTGATCGGCACCGAAGAGCCCGAATACACCACGCCCTACGACATCAACATCATCGGCGAATACAACCTGTCCGGCGAGCTGTGGCAGGTCAAGCCTTTGTTGGACGAGTTGGGCATCCGCATCCTCTGCTGCATCTCCGGGGACGCCAAATACCACGACGTGGCCGTCTCGCACCGCGCCAAGGTGGCGATGATGGTTTGTTCGAAGTCCATGATCAACATCGCCCGCAAGATGGAGGAGCGCTACGACATTCCCTTCTTCGAGGGCTCTTTCTACGGCATCCAGGACACCAGCGACGCCTTGCGCGAAATCGCCACCCTGCTGATCGAGAAAGGCGCGCCGGCGGAGCTGATGGAGCGCACCGAAGCGTTGATCGCCCGCGAGGAAGCGCGCGCCTGGGCCGGCATAGCCCCCTACAAGGAGCGGCTGACCGGCAAGAAGGTTTTGCTCATCACCGGCGGCGTGAAATCCTGGTCGGTGGTCGCCGCGCTGCAGGAAGCCGGCATGGAACTGGTCGGTACCAGCGTGAAGAAATCCACCAAGGAAGACAAGGAACGCATCAAGGAACTCATGGGCGAAGACGCCCACATGATCGACGACATGAGCCCGCGCGAGATGTACAAGATGCTCAAGGACGCCCAGGCCGACATCATGCTGTCCGGCGGGCGCTCGCAGTTCGTCGCCCTCAAGGCCAAGATGCCCTGGCTGGACATCAACCAGGAACGCCATCACGCCTACATGGGCTATGTCGGCATGGTCGAGCTGGTCAAGGAGATCGACAAGGCGCTGGCCAATCCGGTCTGGGAACAAGTGCGCAAGCGCGCGCCCTGGGAAGAACAGACCTGGGAAGAAGCCGCCGATGCCGCCATCGCCGCGGAAGCGGCCGCCCTGGCCGCCGATCCGGCCCTGGCGCGCGAGAAGCGCCGTTCCGCCCCGGTGTGCAAATGCAAGAGCGTGGCCCGCTGGGCGATCGAGGACGCCATCGTCGAGTTTGGCCTGAACACGGTCGAGGCGATCTCGGAGAAGACCCAGGCGGGTACCGGCTGCGGCTCCTGCGCCGGCAAGCTGGGCAAGATCCTGGAAACCATGGATCACTGGCATCCCGCGCAGGCGGAGCCGGTGGCCGTGCAGGCAGCGGCCTGAGGTGCATCATGGCCAAAGTCATCAGTCCTCAGAAAGCCTGTTCGGTCAATCCGCTCAAGATGAGCCAGCCCATAGGCAGCGCGCTGGCCTATATGGGCATCAAGAATTGCATGCCGCTGTTCCACGGCTCGCAAGGCTGCACCTCCTTCGGCCTGGTCTTGTTCGTGCGCCATTTCAAGGAAGCCATACCCTTGCAGACCACGGCGATGAGCGAGGTCGCCACGGTGCTCGGCGGGCTGGAAAACGTGGAACAGGCCATCGTCACCATCGCCAACCGGCAGAAGCCTTCCATCATCGGGATCTCGTCCACCGGCGTGACCGAGACCAAGGGCGACGACGTGGACGGTTACATCAAGATCGTGCGGGAAAAACACCCCGAGCTGGATCACATCAAGCTGGTTTATGTGTCCACGCCCGACTTCAAGGACGCCTTCCAGGACGGCTGGGCCAAGACCGTCACCCGCCTGGTCGAAGAACTGGTCGACCCGGTGGCAGCCGATGCCGAACGCGATCCTGCCCGAGTGAACATCCTGCCGGGTGCGCACCTGACACCGGGCGATCTCGACGAATTGCGCGACATCCTCTCAGGCTTCGGCCTGGAGCCCTGGATCCTGCCGGACTTGGCGGGTTCGCTCGACGGCCATGTGCCGGACGATTTCACGCCGACCACCATAGGCGGGATCTCCCTGGAAGAAATCGCGGGGATGGGCCTGTCCGGCCACACCATCGCCATCGGCGAGCAGATGCGCGACGCCGCCGTCGCCCTGGAAAAGAAGACCGGGGTGCCGTACACCCTGTTCGACCGGCTCACCGGGCTGGAGGTCAACGACCGCTTCATCACGCTGTGCGCCAAGCTCAGCGGCAAGCCGGTGCCCAATAAATACAAGCGGCAGCGCAGCCAGCTGGTCGACGCCATGCTGGACGGCCACTTCCATTTCGGCGGCAAGAAAATCGCCATCGGCGCCGAGCCCGATCTGCTGTGGACCTTGAGCCAGTGGATCACCGAACTGGGTTCGCACGTGGTGGCCGCGGTGACCACCACGGCCTCGCCCCTGCTCGAACATATCCCGACCGAGGAAGTCCTCATCGGCGATCTGGAAGACCTGGAAAACCGAGCGAAAGGCTGCGACCTGCTGGTGACCCATTCACACGGCCGGCAGGCGGCGGAACGGCTGCACATTCCTTTCTACCGCATCGGCATCCCCATGTTCGACCGGCTCGGTGCGGCGCATCAAACCATCGTGGGATACCGCGGGACGCGCGATCTCGTGTTCGAGGTCGCCAACATGTTCATCGCCGACGGCCATGAACCCACGCCCGATACCTGGGCACTACCGGAGCAAACTAGCCATGCTGGCGAGACGGCGCTTGCGGCTCATTAAGCCGGACGATGCGGAAAACGAATCACTTTATCGTGGAGGCAGTATGAAAGTGGCATTTGCTACACAGGATTTACAGCGGGTCGACGCCCATTTCGGTTGGGCGAAGAACATCGCGATCTACGAGTTGTCGGCGGAGGGCTATCAGTTCATCGAGGCCGTTCAGTTCGAGGGCGACCTGCAGGAAGACGGCAACGAGGACAAGCTCGCGCCCAAACTGGATGCCGTCAAGGACTGCGCCATTCTCTACGTGGCCGCGATCGGCGGCTCGGGCGCCGCGCGCGTGGTCGCCCAGGGCATCCATCCCATGAAGGTTCCCCAGCCCGAAGCCATCGTCGATCTCCTGGAAAAACTCCAAGTGGTCCTGAAAGGCACCCCGCCGCCCTGGCTGCGCAAGGTTCTGGCCAAGGAGACCAAGGGAGAGGAACGCGAATTCGATTTCGAAGACGAAGAAGAGGTGAAACATGCCTGAAGCAGCCATAGCCGTACCCACCGAGCCCGCCGCATCCCCTCTGGATTCGGTGTTCATCAAGGAACTCGTCAAGCAATGGCGGGCCCAGGATTCCTACGGAGCCTGGGAAGGCAAGAGCGACGAACAATTGCTCGAGCCCTATGTGATCGATAAGGAAAAGCGCAAGACCATTCCCATCATCGGCGATCCCGATCCGGAGACCCTGTGGCGCATGGAGCTTTTCTACAACGCCATAGGCCTCTCCATCGAGCGCGCTAGCGGCATCATGGTTTCGCCCATGATGAAGATGTCCCACGAAGGCTTCGGTCGCCAGATACTCACGGCCGGTCGTTTGATCGTGCTGAACAAGCAGTTGCGCGACGTGCACCGCTTCGGTTTTCCCACCCTGGAAAAACTGGCGGAAGAAGGCGAGAAGCTGGTGGCGGCCGCGCTGCAGATGATAGAGAGCTACCCGGAAGTCGCCCGTTACGGCTGATCCGCGAAAGTTCCTTCCCCCTGCAAGGGGAAGGTGTTGGCGATACACAGATTGATAACCCCTAGAGTTCACGAGAGGTAACACCATGTCAGGGGAAGAAGACGTCAAGGCCAAGTTTAAAAAGCTCAATGCCCAGGCTACCGCCTTGAAAATGGATCTGCACGATCTGGCGGAGGATCTGCCGACGGGATGGGAAAAAATTCCCGAGGTTGCGAAGAAGGCTTTCGATGCGTTTCGGGAGCTGGACGAGTTTCGTAAGGCCAGCGCCTAGGAGTTAAAGCCATGAGCGAATTCAGCGTAGTCCTGCCCGGAGGCAAGCTCTGGGTACCCCAGTTCGTCGGCGAGATCGACCAGGAAAAATGCATAGGCTGCGGCCGCTGCTACAAGGTCTGCGGACGCGAAGTCCTGGCCATGGTCGGCATCAACGAAGACGGCGATGTGGTCAAGTTGAGCCTGGACGACGAGGACGACGAGGACGAATACGACAAGAAGGTCATGTCCATCGACAACGTCGCCAATTGCGTGGGATGCGAAGCCTGCGCGAAGATTTGCCCCAAACAGTGTTATACACACGGGGCGGTCGCCGCTTGATCTGATCCGATGCGATCCCCATAAGCAGGGTGTACCCATGTTGGCCAGGAATCTGAACTACGACCCCTTGATGGTCCACGCCCGCGATCCTCAGGATCCGCTGACTCTGGCCTTCGCTTCCGCCATCGAACTGGCGCGCAGCTCTTCCCGCCTACCCGGCGGCTTCGGGCTCGACCAGGGCGAGTTCAGCGCCTTGCTAGACGCGTATTTTCCGGGCGCGAGGGGGCTTTATCTGGCCCAGGGATCGCGTTCCTCGTGGACGGCCGGCCGGCAAGCGACCGACGAGTTCGACGATTTGCTCAAGCTGCTGTTGGAGCACCGCGTCGAGGACAGCCGGCTAAGCCGCTGGCTGGCCCACGCGGTCGCCGCCTGCTGCATGGGCGAGGATCATCTGTGGCAGGATCTGGGACTGCCGAACCGGCAGGCCTTGTCGGATCTGCTGGCGCGGCATTTCCAGTCGCTGTTCGCCCGCAATACCGGCGGCATGCGCTGGAAGAAGTTTTTCTACAAGCAGCTTTGCGAACGTCACGGTGCTTTCGTCTGCCGTTCGCCCAGCTGTGCGGAATGCGTGGAATACGCGAATTGTTTTGGACCCGAGGAGGACGGCGCATGGCAGCCGGTGAAGCGATAGAAGTGCAGGATACCGGTCGTGGCGCGCCCGCGTGGGCGGGGGTCGATCCGGTTACTTTCGGCGATGCGGTGGCGGATCTGTCCCATTTCGGACTGATCGCCGTGGAGGGCCCGGACGCCCAGAAGTTTCTCGCCAGCCTGTTCACGGGCGATGTGCGCCTGGTGTCGGCGAGCCAGGGCCAGTTCACCAGTTGGTGCGACGGCAAGGGGCGGATATTGACGACCTTCTGGCTGTTCGTGCGCGGCGAGGCGTATCACATCCTCTTGCCGAAAGAACTGCTGCCCTCGACGCTAACCCGCTTGCGCCAGTTCTTGTTGCGCAGCAAGGCCACCATTTCCGATGCGACCGAAACGCTGGCGCGCGTCGGTTTGTCCGGTCCCGGTTTGACGAAGCGCCTGGCCGAGGCGCTGGGCGGCGAAGCGCCCACGGCGCGGGGCGAGACACGCAGCTATGGCGATCTGACCCTGGTCGCGCTGGGCGGGCCGCAGCCCCGCTGGATCCTCGCAGGTCCGCCCGCGGCGGTCGAGGCCCTTACGCAAAAGCTGCAGCCCGGCCTCCTGCCGGTGGAGGCCGGGGCCTGGTCCCTGCTCGACATCCTCGCCGGGCTACCGCTGGTCAGCCCCGAGACCAGCGAGGAATTCATCCCGCAGATGCTGAATCTCGAAGCCCTGGGCGGCTTGTGTTTCACCAAGGGCTGTTATCCGGGACAGGAAGTCGTCGCCCGCCTGCAATACCGCGGCCAGCTCAAGCGCCGGCTGTATCTGGCCTATGCCGACAGCGACCGGGCCCCGCCGCCGGGTGCCAAACTCTACGGGCCGGGCACCACCGAAAGCGTGGGCTTGGTGGTATCCGCCGCACCCTTGCCGACGGGCAAGATCGCTCTGCTGGCCGTCGTGGTCATCGAACAAAAAGCGGCAGGCGACATCCATCTGGAAGATCTCCAGGGTCCCCGCCTGGAATTCCAGGAACCGGATGTCTCCGCCGCTGCCTAAACCCTGCGTAATCCGGATAGTGAAGAGGCATGCCTATGAATCGTAAGTCGCGCGAATTGAAGGTCGCGGTCAAAACCGTCTACCTGGGCGATCAGTCCCATCCCGAGGGCGATCGCTACACCTTCGCCTATACCGTGACCATGCAGAACACCGGCACGGTGGCGGCCAAGCTGCTGGGGCGCCGCTGGGTCATCACCGACGCCAACGGCAAGGTCGTGGAAGTCGTGGGTGAGGGCGTGGTGGGCGAGCATCCTTACCTGCGGCCCGGCGAGGCTTACGAATACACCAGCGCGGCCACCATAGAAACGCCAGTCGGCAGCATGCACGGCAGCTACCAGCTCATCGCCGACGATGGCGTGCCCTTCGAGGCGCCGATTGCCGCATTCAGTCTCGCCATCCCGCGTCGTTTGCATTGATGAGAGTCGGTGTCCCCAAAGAGATCAAAGATCAGGAAGGGCGCGTCGCCCTGACGCCGGCCGGTGCCGCCGCCTTGGCCGGGCACGGCCATGAGGTGCTCGTGCAGTTGGGTGCGGGCCTGGGCTCGGGCTTCGCCGATGCCGATTACGCCGCGGCCGGGGCCCGGCTGGTCACGGCCGATGAGGCCTGGGCCGTCGACCTGGTGGTCAAGGTCAAGGAGCCTTTGGCGAGCGAATACGGCTATTTGAAGAATCAGCTGCTGTTCACCTATTTCCATCTGGCCGGGGTGCCGCGCGAACTGACCGAGGCCTTGCTGGCCGAAAAAACCACCGCCATCGCCTACGAAACCCTGGAAGACGGAACGGGCCGCCTGCCTTTGCTGGCGCCCATGAGCGCGGTGGCCGGCAACATGGCGGCTTTGGTCGGCGCGTATTACCTGGCGCGCAACCACGGCGGCAAGGGCGTGCAACTGGGCGAAGTGCTGGGCGTGCGCCATGGCAAGGTGCTGGTCATTGGCGACGGCGTGGTCGGCACGCATGCGGCGCGCAGCGCCCGGGGCCTGGGTGCGGAGGTCGTGGTGGCCGGTCTGGATCCCGCCAAAGGCGAGAGCCTGCGGCGCGACATCGCCCCCGACATCGAGTTTTTCATCTCGACCCCGGAACTCATCGCCCGGCACGTGGCGGATGCCGACCTGGTCGTGGGCGCCGTGCTCCGTAAAGGTGCAAAGGCGGATTACGTGGTGACCGAAGACATGGTGCGTTCCATGCAGCCGGGCTCCGTGCTGGTCGACGTCAGCATCGACCAGGGCGGCTGCATCGCCACCTCCCGGCCGACCTCCCATACCCACCCGGTATACGAATTGCATGGCATCTTGCATTACTGCGTGACCAATATGCCGGGGGCTTATCCACGCACTTCGACCCTGGCGTTGACCGAAGCGACCCTGCCTTATGTCCTCAAGCTGGCGGACCTAGGCTTGGAGGCTCTGCGGGAAGATGCCGGTTTCGGCAAGGCGCTGAACGCCTACCAGGGGCATCTCACCTGCCGGCCGGCGGCCGAAGCCCTGGGGTTGACGGAGCGCTACCGGGATTTCGCCACGCTTTGATACGCCCCGCCGCGGCCCAGCCCGGCGGCTCACTAAAGCTCCACGACACTTGAACCTTGGAAGACCGAACATGCTGAGAGACCGCTACACCCATCCGAGTGAAACGCGCGCCGCCGGCGGCCTGGTGCCCGTGGTCATCGAACAGTCCGCGCGCGGCGAGCGGGCCTTCGACATCTATTCGCGCCTGCTGAAGGAACGTGTCATCTTCCTGGTGGGCCAGGTCGAAGACTACATGGCCAACCTGGTGATCGCCCAATTGCTGTTCCTTGAATCGGAAAACCCCGACAAGGACATCCATCTTTACATCAACTCGCCCGGCGGGCTGGTGACGGCGGGGCTGGCGATCTACGACACCATGCAATTCATCAAGCCGGACGTCAGCACCCTGTGCATAGGTCAGGCGGCCAGCATGGGCGCCTTGCTGCTGGCCGGCGGGGCGGCCGGCAAGCGTTATTCCCTGCCGCATTCCCGGGTGATGATCCATCAGCCTTTGGGCGGCTTCCAGGGCCAGGCCAGCGATATCGACATCCATGCGCGGGAGATCCTGTCCGTGCGCGACCGGCTGAACGACATCCTCGCCAAGCACACCGGCCAGCCGCTGGAGAAGATACAGGGCGATACCGACCGCGACAATTTCATGACCGGCGAGGATGCCGCGAACTACGGCTTGATCGACAAGGTGCTGACCACGCGGGATCTGCCCAAGAGCGAATGACGGGCGCCGTGTGCCAACTTTAGATTTCTAACAGTGGGCTAGGGGTAACGACGATGAGTGACGAAAAGAGCGGCAAAGACACGGGCGGTAAGGTGCTGTACTGCTCTTTCTGCGGCAAGAGCCAGAACGAGGTTCAGAAGCTGATCGCGGGCCCTGCGGTTTTCGTCTGCGACGAATGCGTCGAACTGTGCAACGACATCATCCGCGAAGAGCTGGAAGGCAAGGCGAACGAGGCCGTCAGCCATCTGCCCAAGCCCAAGGAAATCAAGGGTGTGCTGGACGAATACGTCATCGGCCAGGACAAGGCCAAGCGCATCCTGGCGGTCGCCGTCTACAACCACTACAAACGGCTGCGCGCGCAGACCCGGAAGGGCGACGTCGAGCTGGCCAAGAGCAACATCCTGCTGATCGGGCCCACCGGCTCGGGCAAGACCCTGCTGGCGGAGACCCTGGCCCGGGTGTTGGACGTGCCCTTCACCATCGCCGATGCGACCACGCTGACCGAGGCCGGTTACGTGGGCGACGACGTGGAAAGCATCATCCAGAAGATCCTGCAGAAATGCGATTACGACGTGGAAAAGGCCGAGTCCAGCATCGTCTACATCGACGAGATCGACAAGATTTCCCGCAAGTCGGACAACCCTTCCATCACCCGCGACGTCTCCGGCGAAGGCGTGCAGCAGGCCTTGCTGAAACTGATCGAAGGCACGGTCGCCTCGGTGCCGCCGCAGGGCGGACGCAAGCATCCGCAGCAGGAGCTGGTCCAGGTCAACACCGCCAACATCCTGTTCATCTGCGGCGGCGCCTTCGCCGGCCTGGACCGCACCATACGCTCGCGCCATGAAAAGGGCGGCATCGGCTTCTCCGCCGAGGTCAAATCCAAGGACGACCGCCGCAACATGGGCGAAGTGCTGGCCGGCGTCGAGGCCGAGGACCTGATCCGCTACGGTCTGATCCCCGAATTCGTCGGCCGCTTGCCGGTGGTGGCGACGCTGGAGGAACTGGACGAGGCGGCTTTGATGCAAATCCTCACCGAACCGAAGAACGCCCTGGTCAAGCAATACCAGAAGCTGTTCGAGATGGAGGACTGCGAGCTGGAATTCCGTCGGGATGCGCTCGAGACCATCGCCAAGAAAGCCTTGGAGCGCAAGACCGGGGCGCGCGGCCTGCGCACCATCATCGAGCAGGCCTTGCTGGACACCATGTACGAGCTGCCTTCGGAGACCCATGTCGCCAAGGTCGTGGTCGACGAAAAGGTGGTCAAGGGCGAGGTTCCGCCGTATCTCATCTACCAGAACGAAGACAAGCAGTGCGCTTCCGCATGAGTTTCACCGGCTAGCAGACCGCCATCTTGTGCGCTCCGGGCCTTTTCGGTCCGGGGCGTGGAGGACCTCTGTGCGTGTACCGACACTTACCGTTGACTAACGAAGGCTCCCATCATGACGACCGAAATGCTCGAAACCGTAAAACTGGAAGACAGGCAGGTTCCGGTATTGCCGCTGCGCGATGTGGTGGTTTATCCGCACATGGTGATGCCGCTGTTCATCGGCCGGGACAAGTCGATCGAAGCCCTGGATCAGGCCATGCTGCGCGACAAGCAAATCCTGCTGGTGGCGCAGAAAAACGCCGAGCTCGACGATCCCGGCTTCGACGATTTGTTCGAGGTCGGCACCCTGTCGAACATTCGTCAATTGCTCAAGCTGCCGGACGGCACCGTCAAGCTGCTGGTCGAAGGCGGCCAGCGCTGCAAGGTGCTGAGCTACACCCTGGCCGGCAAGCATTATGTGGCCGAAGTGGAGCCGCTCGCCGACGTCGTGAGCCGCGGCGAGCAGGAGATGGAGGCCTTGACGCGCGCGGCCGCCAACGCCTTCGACCAGTACGTGAAGCTGGACAAGCGCACCTCGCCGGAAGTGCTGAATGCCCTGGCGGGCATCGATGATCCCGCCCGCCTGGCGGACACCATCGCCACCCATCTGAACGCCAAGATCGAGGAAAAACAGGCGGTCCTGGCTTTGGACGACGTCGCGGCCCGTCTGGAAAAACTGATCTCGCTGATGGAAGGTGAGGCCGATCTGCTGGAGATGGAAAAGCGCATCCGCGGCCGGGTCAAGGACCAGATGAGCAAGAACCAGCGCGAGTATTACCTCAACGAGCAGATGAAGGCGATCCAGAAAGAACTGGGGGACATGGAAGAGGTGCCGAACGAGTTCGAGGAGCTGGCCCGCAAGGTGGAAAAGGCCGGCATGCCCAAGGCCGCGCGCGCCAAGGCCGAGGTGGAGCTGAACAAGCTCAGGCAGATGTCGCCCATGTCGGCGGAAGCCACGGTGGTGCGCAACTACATCGACTGGATGGTCAATGTGCCCTGGAAGAAGCGCACGCGGGTCAGCCTCGATTTGAAGAAGGCCGCCGAGCTGCTGGAAGCCGAGCATTACGGCCTGGACAAGGTCAAGGAACGCATCCTGGAATATCTGGCCGTGCAGCAGCGGGTGAAGAGCATGAAAGGCCCCATCCTCTGCCTGGTCGGCCCGCCCGGCGTGGGCAAGACCTCGCTCGGCCAGTCCATCGCCCGCGCCACCAACCGCAAATACGTGCGCATGGCCTTGGGCGGCGTGCGTGACGAGGCCGAGATCCGCGGCCATCGGCGCACCTACATCGGTGCTTTGCCCGGCAAGATCCTGCAGAACCTGGCCAAGGTGAAGACCCGCAATCCCATGTTCATGCTGGACGAAATCGACAAGATGGCCATGGACTTCCGCGGCGATCCGGCCTCGGCCCTGCTGGAAGTGCTGGACCCGGCGCAGAACCACACCTTCAACGACCATTATCTGGAGGTCGATTTCGACCTGTCGGAGGTCATGTTCATCGCCACCGCCAACACCCTGGACATCCCGCCGGCCCTGCTCGACCGCATGGAGGTCATTCGCCTCGCCGGCTATACCGAAGACGAAAAGATCAACATCGCCCTGCGCTATCTGATCCCCAAGCAGATCAAGAACAACGGCTTGAAGGACAAGGAGATCCAGATCACCGAATCGGCGGTGCGCGACGTCATCCGCTTCTACACCCGCGAGGCCGGCGTGCGCAGCCTGGAACGCGAGATCGCCAAGATCTGCCGCAAGGTGGTCAAGAGCCTGGTGCTCAAACCCAGCACCAAGAAGGTCCTGGTCACCCACCGCAATCTGGAGAACTTCCTCGGCGTGCAGCGCTACCGCTACGGCCGCGCGGAGGAGAACGACCAGGTCGGCCAGGTCACGGGGCTGGCCTGGACCGAGGTCGGCGGCGAATTGCTGACCATCGAGGCCGCCATCATGCCGGGTACCGGCAAGCAGACCTATACCGGCAAGCTGGGCGAGGTCATGCAGGAATCGATACGCACGGCGGTGACGGTGGCGCGCACCCGTTCCGAAGAGCTGGGCATCGCGCCCACCTTCTACCAGAAGGACGACGTGCACATCCACGTGCCCGAGGGCGCCACACCCAAGGACGGTCCCAGCGCCGGCATCGGCATGTGCACCGCCCTGGTTTCCGCGCTGACCAAGATCCCCGTGCGCTCCGACGTGGCTATGACCGGCGAGATCACCCTGAGGGGCGAAGTCCTGCCCATAGGCGGCTT
Source organism: Methylococcus sp. EFPC2 (assembly GCF_016925495.1). Lineage (NCBI taxonomy): Bacteria > Pseudomonadati > Pseudomonadota > Gammaproteobacteria > Methylococcales > Methylococcaceae > Methylococcus > Methylococcus sp. EFPC2. The sequence continues at coordinate 27,587 of NZ_CP070492.1, forward strand.
GAAGGAAAAGCTGCTGGCCGCCCACCGCGGCGGGATCGAGACCGTGCTTATTCCTAAGGAAAACGAGAAGGACTTGGCCGAGATCCCCAAGAACGTCAAGCAGGATCTGCGCATCGTCCCGGTCCGCTGGATCGACGAGGTGCTCAACATCGCCCTGCAGCGCAAGCCCGAGCCCCTGGCCGCGCCGCTGCCGGTCGAGGCGGAAAGTGCCAGTGCTCATGGAGGCGCGATTACCGCGCATTGAGCCCATAGGTCTTGTGGGAGCGGGCCAAAGCCCGCTCCCACAGTGATGATTGGGATTGTCAGGCAGGCCCATGCCTGGGTATCTCGCGGAGCGGCAGGAGCTTTAAGTTACCGACTTCGGAAAATGGTTTTTGCTGTGCAATGAGTGTGAGCCAATACCCCTGTAATACGTGTGCGTATTGCCGTGGTCTTGGCGGGTTGTTTATGGTCGATATTCTTAAATTCAATGAGGAAAAAATATGGCTAAAGTAGGTATTTTCTTCGGTTCCGATACCGGTAACACGCGTCGCGTCGCCAAATCCATCGCCAAGAAGCTGGGCGATGCCGCCGACGCGCCGGTCGACGTCAAGAAAGCCAGCGTCGACGACGTGCTCAAATACGACTCCCTGATCCTGGGCACCCCGACTTTGGGCGATGGCGAGCTGCCGGGCCTGGACGCCGGCGCCAGCGACGAGAGCTGGGCCGAATTCCTGCCCAAGCTGAAGGGCAAGGATTTCAGCGGCAAGACGGTGGCCCTGTTCGGTTTGGGCGATCAGGAAGGCTACGGCCACGAGTTCGTCGACGCGCTGATCTTCCTGTACGACCTGGTCATCGAGAACGGCGGCAAGGTGGTCGGCTTCTGGCCCACCGACGGTTATACCTTCGAGAAGTCCAATGCTACCGTCGATGACCAGTTCGTCGGCCTGGTGATCGACCACGAAAACCAGAGCGAGCAGACCGACGAGCGCCTCGACACCTGGCTGGAACAGATCAAGCCGGCCCTGGGCGTTTGATTTCCCCATTTAAACCCTCTCCCTTTGGGAGAGGGTTGGGTGAGGGCGACTAAAAACACGCTAGGGTCGGGTTACGCCGAAAATACGGCTAACCCCTATTCAAGCGGCCACTTGATGATGCTCGTCGGTAGCGAAGCTATAGAGGGTCTTGGGCTCGATATCGACGGCGCCCTCCATAAACTCCAAACATCCCCATTCCGCATCTATGCGTGCGGTATTCACGTCGCTTGGCTGTACGAATTGGCCTATCAGTTTCTCCAGGTCGATTTCCTTGCTTTCTCCGTTTTCGAATACCAGAAGAAAACGGTATCCATCGTGACGCTCGAAATGTTTTAGTTTCATGACTTACTCCAGTGGCGCTACAGGATGGAATTTCTGCGTATCCCAGATTTCTATCAATTCATCTTGATGGATTTCCGCCCATTCCCGGACTAGCTGCCTGCATTTCCTGGGCACATGGCCTTCGATGATATTAAGGTTTTGCAATTCCATAACCGCCTGATACTCGCCATATTTGATATGGATATGGCGCGGCGGATGTTCATGATCGATCAAGAACATACGGATGACGATCCCATAAAATCTGCATAACTCAGGCATGGTTTATATGGGTTGCTTCATTGGGCAAGGACGTGCGGCGTGTTGCAATAACGGGTGACGATGTCTTTGACCTTGGCCATCTTCTCTCTTCGAGGCTCGGATCATAGGGCGAGATCAAACACCCTCCGTCAGGAGACTCGATTAGAAACAGTGGCTGGCCCTCTCCGGTATGAAGGCGGTTGATGATCTCCTTCGGGAGGACGACTCCGAGGGAGTTGCCGCATTTTCTGACTTTGAGCTCGACCATGACACACCTCCAGCTGTTTTTACGATTGTAAGAACTCATAGCCGGCCTTAGTAGGCCGGAATGAGCTTCGCGAATTCCAGCAGGCACATGGTAAACGCTGGAATTCCCGTTGGTCATTCAAGCTTGCCTCGCTGCAAATCAGATTTGCTCAGGAAGTCATTCGCGATACTCCAAGATTGCATAACTTTGGGAGGCTACCTTGAGCAAGGCCACAATGAGATGGCCGTTTAGCGTGAGGTAACTGGGTAGCGTGCGGTCCTTTCCATTGAAGCGGAGTTGGTAGTACTCTCCATAACCAGCTTGACCATGATAGATGTCAGCTTCAAACCTTTCGCCGCGCGGTAAAACGACTACAACATGTCTGTGGTCAAGACTAGCAGCAGGGAGTTCGCTATACGGAAGCTGGCTTTTGGGGATGGTGATGGGATGCCCACTACCCTCCAAAAAGGACTTGTTTACCGCAAACTCGAAGGTAGACATAAGGACTCCTGAAAACTCTAACGGAGGTGTAGAAAACTCTACATTGCGGCGCCCCTAACAATTTCATATCTATGGCGCAAGGCTGGAATGAGCTTCGCGAGTTCCTGCAATCACGTGGCAATGCCGGGATTCCTGTTGGTCATTCCAGCCTACTGTGCTGTCCTGCCATAGTGCGTTTGCGCCCTACCGCGTGAGATGAAAACCGGCATCGGTGAGAGCCTTTTTCACGGCGTTGATCTGCCCGATAGTCGCGCCATTTTCGCGCGCGAAGCTGACAGCTTTTTCACGCATCGATGCCAAAGCCACCTTGTCATTTTTTGGCGGAAGTGGCCACGAGCGAGAGGCGCCATCCTGAAACTCAACATGGAGCTGCTCGTTTCTAATATAGGAACTCATGCGCTGAGTCGCGAACGAACGGCGCGGCGAAGATACCGCGCTTCGTGTGCGCGGTTCTGGCATGGATGGAGCAGGGCAGTCTGAGCTGTTGGTGTTGGGTGGAATATGGAATACCCGACGGAGCACATCATCTTCTGATTCGCCGAATTTGCCGAGCTCGGCAATTGCTTTCCAGACGGGTTCTGAGACTGTGATGTTTCGCATGGAAGACCTCCAGGTGACGTAGCGAGCCCACTAATAGTAGTATATCTACTTCGTTTATCAAGTGTAGATTTTATCTACCCGACTTGGCGTCTTGCTTGCGCTGCCGCAGTCCTTGCGCTGTACAATAAAACGTACATATCCGGAGCCCCATTATGGATGCCATCACCTACTCTGCCGCGCGCGCCAACCTGGCCAATACCATGGACCGGGTGTGCGAGGACCATGAACCGCTCATCATCACCCGCAACGGCCAACGGTCCGTGGTGATGCTTTCCCTGGAGGACTACCAGGCCCTGGAAGAAACGGCCTACCTCCTGCGCAGTCCCGCCAACGCCAAGCGGCTGTTGGCAGCGGCGGCGCAGCTTGCCGCCGGCAAAGGCACGGAGCGAGAGCTGGCCGAGTGAGGTTGATCTTCGCGGAAGCGGCCTGGGAGGACTACCTCTACTGGCAGCAGCACGACCGGCGGATGGTCGAGCGCATCAACAAGCTCATCCGTGAGACACAACGGGAGCCCTACGCCGGCATAGGCAAGCCGGAGCCGTTGAAGCATGCCCTGGCGGGCTTTTGGTCTCGTCGAATTACCGACGAACACCGTATGGTCTACAGAGTCGAGGGCGACGCCCTCTTGCTGGCTCAGCTGCGCTACCACTACTGAAAAAGATCGTAAGGCGGAACCGGCTTTATCGGGTTCCGCCGAATGGGAAACGGTCCACGACGCCGGATGTCCGCACAAACTCGTGCGATCGGTGTCAGGCAACGCCCGATTGGAGCTTAGGCGGATCGCCCTGCCGGGCATCCACCCTACGATGCTGCAATCGTCGTCGGGTAGCAAACCCGACAAAAGCGGGCCCGCACGGCTCGAATGTTGCGAAGGCGCCAGATCTCGGCGGATCGCCTGGCGGCATCCGCCCTGCGACGACACGGCGAAAACCTGGCCCATCTAGTTGAAATGACGGGATTTATAGGCCGGATCCCGCGCGTCCGCCGGGCCCGTTTCGGCGCTGGAACGAAGCTTGCTCGCATGATGGAAGATACCTCCGGGAGGACTCAGTCATGCTAGATACGGCAATCGTCGGCGCGGGCCTGTGCGGCTTGACGCTGGCCCATCATCTCCAGGCGCAGGGGCGCGATTTTGCTCTGTTCGAGGCGCGCGGCCGGCTCGGCGGGCGCATCCTTACGGCAAACAGCGAGGTGGCCGGCGTGGCGCTGGATTTGGGGCCAACCTGGTTCTGGCCGGACACCCAGCCGCGCATCACCCGGCTGGTAGCCGATCTCGGCTTGCACAGTTTTCCCCAGCACGACACCGGCGAGGTCTTGAATCTGGTCGATCACGACAAGCAGCCGGATGTGCTCAACCGGCCCCATCTGCACGGCGGCGCCCGCCGGGTCGAGGGCGGCATGGGTGCGCTGGTGGCGGCGCTGAGCCAGGGCCTGCCGGCCGAGTCTTTGCGCTTGAACCACGTGCTCAGCGCGGTGGAGGACCGGGGCGATCATGTCGTCCTGCGTTTCCAGTACGGCGAGGAAACCGTCGAGGTCCAGGCCCGCCGCGCGGTGCTGGCGCTGCCGCCGCGTCTAGTGGAAGAGAAAGTGCAATTCCAGCCGCCGCTGGACGGGCAGGTCCGCGAGGCGATGCGCGAGACCTATACCTGGATGGCGGATCAGGCCAAGGCGCTGGTGGCCTACGCGCGGCCGTTCTGGCGCAGCGCCGGGCATTCCGGCAACGCATTCGTCCATCACGAACACGTGGTGCTCGGCGAGATCTTCGACGCCTGCAACGAAGACGGCAGCAAGGCGGCGCTGGGCGGATTCTTCTCCCTGCCGCCGGAATTGCGCACCTCGCTGAGCAAAGGCATGTCCATGCTGGTGTCCAGCCAGATGGTCCAGGTCTTCGGCACCGACGCCGAGGGCGGCGAACAGCATGTGCAGGACTGGGCCAGCGAGCCCTATACCTGCAGCAGCCGGGATTCGATTCCGCCGGACAGCCATCCGGAATACGGCCATCCCAGCCTGCGTCTGCCGCAGTGGGGCGGCCGGCTGCACTTCGGCGGATCGGAAACCGCCAGTTACGGCGGTGGCTACCTGGAAGGGGCCTTGGAAGCCGCCGCGCGCATCCAGCGTGCCGTGAGCCAGGCGCCAACGGTGACCCGGCTGGAGCCGCGCACGCTCACCACGCAGAACGAGACCAGCCTGGCCCGTTTCGGCGAGTGGGTCGGTGCGCAGCGCGGCGAAATCCTCGAGCGCTATCGCAAGCAACTGCACCGCAAACTGGCCGCCCAGTACAAGGAGCAGATCACCCAGCGAGCGGTGCTCGATGCGATGGAGCAAGTCTACAGCGAAGCTTTGGCGCTGCTGGAAACCCTGCCTTTCGACGCAAGCGCGGAAGGCATCTTCCAGGGCCGGGCCGAACTGACGCCCAAGGTGTTGGCGCCTTTCATCGGCTTCAACAAGACCTTGCTCGACGAGGTCGTGGTTCACAACCGCACTTCCTGCGCGCTGTCCAATTTCCCGGACGAGCACAAGGTTTCCCCGGAATACCTCGAAACCATCGCGCGCGATCTGGCCGCCGCCTGGCGTGAATTCGCCCTGGGCGTCAACACCCTGCTGCTAGCGAAGGCTCAGGGAATTTCCGCGGTCGCGACGGCGGCCTGACCCCAACCCGGCACGACGAGGCGAGCAGCATGTTGGAAATGGACGTGAAACTGAGCCTGGACCGGTTCAACCTGTCAGCGACGCTGGCGCTCGACAGCCCGATGACGGCATTTTTCGGCCCGGCGGGTGCGGGCAAGAGCACCCTGCTCGGCATGATCGCCGGCACCGTGCATCCCCAGCGCGGCTGGATCAAATTCGGCGGCGAAATCCTGTTCGATACCCGCTCGGGCATACGCGTGCCCTCCGGCCGCCGCCGCGTCGGCTTGGTAAGCCGGGATCCGACGATCTACCCGCGCTATGAGGTAAAGGCTCATCTGCAGGACGCCTACGCGCAGTCGCCCGACCGGGAAGCTTGCCGCTTCGACGAAATCGTCCATCTGCTGGATCTGGAATCGCTGCTGGACTGCCATTCCCAGCAATTATCCGTGGACGAGAAGCGGCGGGTCGCCGTGGCGCATGCCTTGATGGCCGCGCCCCGCCTGCTGTTGGTGGACGACCAGCCCAACGCGGCGGATTACGCCCGTTCCGCCCGGATACTGCCTTATCTCACCCGGGTACGGGACGAGCTGAACATACCGGTGATCTATGTCAGCTACACCCTGGGCGACATATTGCAGCTCACCGACCACATGGTCCTGATAGCCAACGGGCAGGTACTCGGGGTCGGCGACGTGCACGACATCATAGCCGACCGGCTGCTGTGGGCGAGTTCGGCACTGCGGGGCATCGAGAACATCCTGCCGGTCAGCATCCTCGACCACGAACCCGAAAACGGCTGCACCCTGGCCTATTACTACGGCACCGAACTGGTCTTGCCGATCGCCCCGCATCTGCCCAGGAACGCGGCCACGCAGATCGCCGTCCGTTCCAGCGACATCGCCTTGTCCAGACATTACCTCACCGGCACGTCCATCCAGAACCAGATCAAGGGCCGGGTGTGCGCCATCATCCGCGCGGCGGACCATGCCGTGGTGCAGATCGACTGCGGCAACACCCTGCTGGCCGGCGTCTCGCTGCGCGGTCTGAAAGACATGGATCTGCAGGAAGGCGACAAGGTTTACTGTCTGATCAAGAGCCACGCGTTTTCCTACGTCGCCGAAACCGTGCCGGCGTCCCTGTCGCTGGGTTCGCAGACCCGGCACTGAACAGATGTTTAGCGATTTCTTACCCACCGGAACATCATCATGAGTACATACATCAAAACCACCGCCGATGGACGCAAAGTGGAAGTCGTCGGCCAGACCATCTGTCTGGACGGCAAGAAAGAAGCGGACTACCTGGTGCCCGTCGCCGAGCATCCCAATCGTGAAGCCATCGTGCAGGCCGTGCCCGAAGCCACCCACGTGGCCGGCCGCCTGCCGCTGACAGCGGCCGAAGCGGCGCTCGCCGCCGAGGCGCTGGAAGCGGGGCGACTCGCCTACGAGACCAGCCCCAGAGGCCTGGCCGAGCGCATGCGCACCGCGCAGAACCAAGCGCTGGCGAATCGGGACGGCTGAGCCGGCCGGCGGAAGCGGGCTTGCGCGAAGATCGAGCGGCTATCCACAAATCCAGTGGATGGCCTTGTGGATAACTGTGTGGATTGCCAGAGCTGGCGGGGGATCACGCGGGATGGGCGATTTTTGGCCAGCATTCCGGAACCTATCTAGGCACGGGAACCAGCCTGAAGTGTCGTTTTAAGCTTTTCGAGGAAGCGATCCCGAGGGCGGAAATGGAGGCCGTCCCTTGGGCGTTCGGTGCGGTCTTGATACCATACGTTTATTGTGGAAATAGGCGTAGGGCAAACCGGCTATGGCGGAGCAAGACGATTTCGGACCGTTGGCTTTCTTCAAGGCGCAGCAGCAGGCCTTCGCCGAAACCCTGAATAAACGACGCGACAACGGCGGTCTGGTCGATGGCTTGTTGATGCAGGCTTACGACAGCTTCGAGCGCAACGTGGAAATCCAGGCGGAAGGCACGCCGGAACCGGCCTGCCACAAGGGATGCGCAACTTGCTGCACCCTGCGGGTCACCGCCACGGCGCCAGAGGTGCTGATGATAGGCCGCTATGTCCGCTGGAGCGCGGACAAACTCAGTCCGGCGAACATCGACCTGGCCGGACGGATCGCCGAGGCCGACGACAAAACCCGGGGCCTGGATGAAGCGCAGCGGGTGAAGCTGAGGCTGCGCTGCCCCTATATCCATAACGGCGTTTGCCTGATCTACCTGGTGCGGCCGCTGGCCTGCCGCGGCCACGTTTCCTACGACGTGCGTGCCTGCGTGGAAGCCGCCGCCGGACGCGCCGACGAAGTGCCTTATTCCGTACCCCACATGACGGTGCGCAGCCTGGTGCAGAACGCCCTGCAATCGGCTCTGCGGGATGCCGGTTTGGCGTTCGGCCTCTACGAACTCAACCAGGCCGTGCGCATGGCTCTCGAAGACGCGCGCTGCGAGCGCGCCTGGCTGGCGGGCGAGGACGTGTTCGCGCCCGCGGCGGTCGGCGAGCTGAGCATCGAGGAAATGACCCGCACCTACGACGCCATTCACGCGATGTGAAGCCGGATGGATGGCGGATCGCCCTGGCGGGCATCCGCCCTACATGCTTACATGTCCATCTGAAATCATGCGGATTCGCCTGGGCTCAAGGCCTTGATGCCCAGGGCGTGGATGTGATCCGGCATCATCTCTTTCAGCGCACCATAGACCATGCGGTGGCGCTCGACGGTCGAGCGTCCTTCGAACTGCCCGGAACGGATGGTCACGAAGAAATGACCGCCGCCGTCATGTTGATGTCCGGCATGGGAGCGGCTGTCGTCGACGATATCCAGGTGATCGGGCTGGAAGGCCCGTTCCAGATAGCTCCGGATGCGGCTGGTTCTGTCCTCCGTCATCGTCTTATCCCGTTCAGGCCGCTTGCAGGGCGAGTTCGCCGCCGAGCAATTGCTGTGCGAATTCACCCAGCGGGACGTCGATGCGGCGGATGTTCTGCTCCGCGAGGAAGCGCAACTCGTTGCGGGTGGGTTCTTCGGTCAGCACCGCCCAATGCAGATCGGACGAACGTTTCATGATCTGGCGCGCATAGGTGCGTTCCAGCTGGTTGCGGAAACGGCAGCCGAGGAACAGGAAGTTACGGCCGGTGCGTATTTCCTTGACCCGCTCCGGTATCGGCGTCTGGATGTCGATTTCCGTCAGCACTTCCACATAGTCCGAGTCGGACAGGATGAAATTGCTGGCCGGCGCGATGGAGCCCAGCGGCTTGTACAGCAGGGTCTTCCAGCCGGCGGCCTCGGTTTCTTCCGCGGCGCTGCCGTCGGCATGGAAATAGTGCACCCATTGGTTGAAATGCTCCGAGCGGCTGACGCCCTGGACCTGCCCGAAATCGCTGCGTCCGGCCAGGGCCGCGGCCATGCTGGCGTCGTACCAGACGTCCACGATCAAGGGCAGGGGCAGCGTGGCGAGAAAGCGATGCAGCGCCGTCGGCTCGGGCGGGGCGGCGAAGGCTTCGTTCAACAGCCCGACCAGGGTCTTGCGGTGTTTGAAGTTCTCGATGTACTGGCCGGCAGCGGTCAGGTTCTTGCGGATCTTGTGCGGCACCGTGACCTTGGCGGTGATGAGCTCCACCAGGGTGTCCGGGGCGCTGGGCACGGCCGTGCTGCCGTCCAGGCCCAGCACCGCCGGTCCCAGATAAGGGATGACCTGTCCGGCCGTCAGGCCTTCCAGGATGGACGCGGGATCGTAGGTCGTCATGCGGCGAGCTCCTTCAGAAAGGCGGCCTTGAGGGCGTCGACTTCGGGGCGCGGGATGCGGAACAGGCCGCGGCCGCCGGCCAGCGCCTGGTAACGGTTGAGGGTGTTATGGCTCAAGTATTTGAACCAGGCCTGCGCGGCCGCGCCTTGCGGACGCTCGCCGATCAGCGCCACGGTGCCGTCCGGGTTAAAACTGACGTGGATCAGGGATTCGACCACTTTGCCCTCGGCAGCCGTTGCGGGGACTTCGGCGACAACTTCTTCTACTGCTGTACTCATGACACACCTCCAGTTAATGATTGACCAACTCGATTGTTACCTCATGTCGGCCCAGGACCGCCTGGCACGACAGCCTGGACTGAGATTGCTCTCCGCCGATTTGCGCGATCCGTTCGCGTTCGTCCTTGCGCGCCTTCGACAATCCCCGCCCTCCGTGCAACACCATCACGTGGCAGACACCGCAGCGGGCATGCCCGCCGCAACGCCGGGGGAGTTCGGCGCCCGTCAGCAGCACCGCGTCCACTAAACGGGTGCCGCTCACCATTTCCACGGTCTTGCCCGCGGGCAAGACCGTGACCCAGGTCTTTGCGTTACGCCGAATACCGGTGCGCAGGTAACTGGCCATCGGTCCGGCTCTCAGAGATAAATCGCCGCGCCCGCCCCCACGTTGATCGAGGCATCTTTGGCCGTTTTCACGATGAAGCCGATCTGATCCTCGCTGAGATGGCAGTGGAACGGCAGGGCGATCGCGCGGTCGGCCAGCTTCTCGGTCACGAAATAATCGCCCTTGCGATAGCCCAGGGCGCCGTAATGGCTTTGCCGGTGCAGCGGAAAGCTGAAGGCCGCCGCCTCGATCTGCTCGGTTCCCAAATCCTGCAGGATGGCGTCGCGGCTGGATTTGGAGAAACGGGTGCCGAGATGCACCAGGTAGACCATCCAGTGGATCTCATCCACCTCGGGCGCCATGTAGGCCGGCTTGATGCCTTCGAAGGACTGCATGTGGCCGTCGTAGTAGTCTTCCACGTCCTTGCGCCGGTCCAGGATCTCGTCCAGGCGTTGCAACTGGGTCAGGCCCAGCGCGGCGTTGAGTTCGCTCATTTCCGCCCGGTAGGGAGGAAAGCCGCCGAGCACCACCGACTGCCGTTCTTCGGGACGGCGGGCGCGGTAGGCCTTGAGCTTGCCGGCCAGATCGTCGTCGTCGGTGACCACCATGCCGCCTTCGCCGGCCGTCAGAGCGCTCGGCTGGCTGAAGTCGAAGATGGCGCAATCACCGAATGTGCCCACCAGTTTTTCCTGATAGCGCGAGCCTATGGCCTCGCTGGAATCCTCGATGAGGAGCAAGCCGTGCTTGCTCGCCAATTCGCGCAGCGGCCCCCACATCGCCGGATGGCCGTTGACGTTGCTGGCGATGATGGCCTTGGTCTTCTCGGTGATGCCGGCCGCCGCTTTTTCCGGCGCCAGGGTGCAGGACCAGTAATCGATGTCGGCGAACACTGGCAATGCGCCGGCCAGGGTGATGCCGTGCAGGGTTTCGCGGAAACCGAAGGGCGGCGCGATCACTTCGTCGCCGGGCCCTATGCCATAGGCCTTGAGCGCCATCGTCAGCCCCAGGGTGGCGCTGCTCACGGCGATCGCGTGCTTGCGTCCCAGATACTGGGCGAAAGCGGCTTCGAACTCCTCGACCACGGGACCGGCGGACAGGCGCGGCGATTTCAACACGTTCTCCACCGCCTCCAGTTCGGCGAGGCTGATGTCCGGGTCCGAAAGCAGTATGCTGGGCTGGCTCATGGGGACTCCTAGCGCTTCTCGGCGAGTATCAGGCCGGTCGCGGCTTCTGGTTGGGTGGTGATACGCACGCAATGCTCCGAGGTATCGATGAGGTAAACCGCGAAGCCCGCGGTTTCCAGGATCGGCGTCTCGGTATCCATGTCGCCGGCGTCGCAGCGCGTCAGCGACAGGCCGGGAAAGGCCTTGCGCAGGTTCGCGACCCGTTCGGCGGACGATCCTTCGCCTTCGAGCAGGCCGCGGATTTCATCGAGCGCATTCGTCGCGATCGCCATAATCAGTCTTCGCTCAGCTTGCGGGCGTCGACGGTGATCGGCAGGGTCGTGCCCTCGGCCATCTCCGGTAGAGATAACTGCCAGCCGTTCGCCAGCGTGACGGTACCGCCCCACAGATCCGGATTTTCCTGGGAGACGATGGGCTCCTCCAGGTCTTTCTTGGGAACATAAACGGACAGTACTCCGGCGTTATCTTTACGGATCATGACCTTCATAAGGACTCCAGTGGTTGATAAAACTTAGGGTTGGGATTCGGGTTCAGGCCGCTTCCGCCAGGGCCGTCTGCACGATGCTCGGCAGCAGGCGGATCACGCGGTCGATTTCGGCCGCGGTGTTGTAGCGGCCGAGTGAAAAACGGATGGTCGAAAGGGCGGCTTCGGCCGTCAGGCCCATGGCCAGCAGCACATGGGACGCCTCGGTGCCGCCCGCGCTGCAGGCCGCGCCCGCCGAGGCGCAGACGCCGGCCTTGTCGAGCTTGTCCAGCACGATCTCGGCTTCGATGCCGCCCAGATTGAGGCTGGAAGTTCCCGCCAGCCGCGGGGCGCCGGCGCCGGTGATGGACGATCCCGGCAAGGCCGCCAACAGCCCGCTTTCCAGGCGGTCGCGCAAGCCGGCGACCTGGGCTTCGTCGGTCTGCAAGCCGGCAGCGGCCAGTTCGGCGGCGACGCCCAGCCCGACGATGCCCGGCACGTTTTCCGTGCTGCCGCGCCGTCCGCGCTCCTGATGGCCGAACAACAGCGGCGGGATCTTGCGCCCCTTGCGCACGAACAAGGCACCGACGCCTTTGGGTCCATGGAGCTTGTGACCGGACAGCGAGAGGAAATCCAGCGGCACCTGCTTGAGATCGATGGGCAACTTGCCGGCCGCCTGCACCGCATCCGAGTGGATCAGCACGCCCTTGGCCGCGGCCAGGGCGGCGGCCTCGGCGATGGGGAACAACACGCCGGTTTCGTTGTTGGCCCACATCAGGCTCACCAGGGCGGTATCTGCCGTGATGGCACTATCCAGCTCGGCGAGATCCAGCCGGCCGTCCTTGTCCACCGGCAGGTAAACCACGTCCAGGTCTTGGCTGGAGGCCAGATGTTCCAGCAGCAAGAGCGTGGCCGGATGCTCGACCTGGCTGGTCACCATGCGCCGCTTGCCCGGCGCCAGGGCCAGAGCGCCCAATATCGCCTGGTGGATCGCCTCGGTGCCGCCGCTGGTGAACACGATCTCGGCCGGCGAGGCGCCCAGCAAAGCCGCTACCTGGGCCCGGGCGGCCAGGGTCTGGCTCTTGGCGGCTTCCCCGGACGCGTGCTTGCTGGACGGGTTGCCGTAAAAATCCCGCAGACTTGCCGTCATCGCCGCGATGCATTCCGGGGCGACGGCCGTGGTCGCGTTGTTGTCCAGGTAGATCAATGCGTCGCTCATTGCCAGAATCGCCTGTCCGGGTCTTGGTTCAGGAGGTCCAGGATAACCGGCAGGGATGGATATTCGCCGTGCCGTATCCAATGACCGATTTCGTGATCCTTGTGGTAGAGCCACCAGCAGCGCCGGTCGTTGTCGAACTCCAGCTTGGCGATATCGATGACCCCGCCTTCCGGGTCGATGTTGCGCGAACAGCAGGAGCTCTGTATCAGATAGCCGTTTTCGTAAGGCTGCACCTCGGGCGTAACGTAGCGATAGCGCTTGCGCTGCTCCAGCGCGCGTTCTATGCGTTTACGGTCCAGTTCGTTCGGATGCGGATTCACAGAACCCGCCAGCGTCCCGTTCATGCCCTCGATACCCTCCGCTCTTGACTGGGGGCCGCGGCTAGCCGCGAGGAAAGCGAGTGCCATCTTCACACCGTCGTCACGGTCCGGGTTGGCCGGGATTTCAAAGCAGGCCGGCGACCGTTTCCAGCTTGCGTTCGGAACGCAACTCCTCCTCGAAACAGCCGATCACGTAACCGCCGGGGAATTCCACCAAATAGATGGGAACCTGGGATTCTTCGTGATAACCAACCTGGACGATCTCGCCTTCGCTGCCGGCGGCGACCAGCAAGGCCTCCGGCTCGTGATCGGGATAGCTGCCGTCGTTGAAGATGTCGGCCTCGGTCGCAACCTTCTGGCCCCACTGATAAATCGGTGTGCGTGCTTCTATCATGCAACGGCCTCGCTCTCGGGTTTGGTGGTTTCCTTGGGCGGCGGTGGATTGTCGACGGATTCGATTTCCCGTCCCTTCATGCCGACGGCATAGCCGCGATCCGGGAAATCCACGGCGTAGATGTAGAACTGCTGCAGATAGGTGTTGATGCTCTTGATGTAGCCGATCTCGCCTTTCTTGACCAGAACCTCGCCGATCTCCGCCCCGGTGAAGGTGCCGTCGTTGCGCACCACCTTCTTCGATTTCACCTTTTCGCCGAAGTTGTATTTCGGCGGATCGTTCAATTCCATGCTATCGCTGTCGCGACTGATGTCACCCATGGTCGTACCCTCGCTAATCGTTAAGAGGCTTTCGGTAATCCGTTTTCCTTGCATTGCCCGGCGAAACGCTGGGCAACCAGCTCATGAACCGCCGGATCCGGGTCGGCGCGCATGGGCTCGAGTTCCGCCACATCGAGCCGGCTGGCGACTTCGTAGCGCACCTGCCAGTCCGGGTCCTTGATGAGCTGTTTCAGTTGTCCCGGATCCATGCGCCGCACCGCCGCCAGGCGGACATTGGTCTCCCTGTCGTTGGCCATGGCCGGCAGCCATTCCCCGCTCACGCGCTGGGCCACGACCTTGCGCACTTCCGGGTCGATGTCGTGCATCATCTTCACCAGCATGCCCTGGGGCAGCCGGCGCGCCACGATCTGCCGGACGAAATAATCCGGGTCGTCGATCAGGCCGATCAGCTCGCGCGCTTCCAGCCGTTCCGCCACCCGGATGCGCACTTCGCGGTGCGGATCGCGCAGCAGGGACTTGAAGTGTTTCGAGTTCACCGGCAAACGCTGCGCCACGCTCTGCCGCACGGTTTCGTCCGCATCGCCGAGCAAACGCGGCAGGAAAAACAGTTCCACATGTTTGGCCGCCACCGCGCGCGTCTCGAAATAAGGATGTTCGAGATAATCTTTCGCCAGCTGCGGATTCCAGCGAAAGAAGCGGTCTATGCGCCGCGCATAGCGGTCGTGCGCGCAGGCGTGGCCGAGACGGCAGTGGCCTTCTTCCCGCAAGGCGCGGCGCTCGCAGACGGCACAATCCAGCGGCTTGCCCTGCCAGTCGCACGCGTCCTCGATGTCAGTCCTCGTCGTCCCCATTGGCCTGCCTGTCGAGGACATTCAACAAAACCTTGGCGCCGACCTTGTCCGTGGGATCCAGTTCCAGCAGTTTTTCTATCGCGGCCCGGCCTTCTTCCAGATCGCCCAGCCGCATCTGCAGATAGGCGTAGCCTTTCAACGTGAACAGGAAAAACCGCGGCAGGATGGCGGCGAAATTGCTGAAATCCGCGGCCTCGGGGCTAGCCTCGCGCCAGTTCGGCGACAGGCCGTTGTCGACGGCGGCTTTGGCCAGGCATTCCGTACCGACGGCCAGGGCTTCGGCCAAACGGTTCTTGTAGAAATAAAACCGGTATTTGCCGATGTAGACCGCCGCGTGACCCGGTGCGATATCCCAGGCGGCCTGCAGGTGCGCCAAGGCCACCTCATCCTGGTGATAGTTCTGCCCGGCCAGACGCAAATGCTCCTCGGCCTCGGGCGGCAAGCCCACGCCCAAACATTCCGCGACACGCTCTTCGTCCGTCAAAGCAGAAGTCGCGTAGCGAACACCTGGATCTCCCTCCGGGAGATGGCCGGGGTGAGGGAGCGCGTTCTGTCTTGCCGCCGAACCTTGTGTCATAACCCCACCCGCTCAGGCGCTCTTGATGGGTATGGAAGAAATCGAAACCGCCACTTCGGCCGGCGGCGGGGCGCTGGTCCCGCAGGTGCCGCAACCGGCCGCCTTGGGATCGACGAACACCAGACCGCTCTGCAGCGGGGTGTCCTTGAAATCCATGGTGACGCCTTGCAGCAGCAAGCGGCTTTCCGCCGGCAGGAACAGCTTCAGGCCGTCGATGACGACCACCGCGTCGCCGGCCAGGGGCTCGGCTTCCACGCTGAATTCTGAGGCCAGTCCGGAGCAGCCGCCAGGACTGACCGAGAGGCGGAAGCCGGCGCCTTCGCCGGCCCCACCGAAGCGCACCATGCGCTGTATGAATTTTGCCGCGCTGGGAGTAATCGTTAGATCCATAAAGTTCTCCTATGCCGCTTCGTATCGCGGGTAATTGAGGTCAATGATGCAGGTCTCTTCGATCGGGCAGACGGCGACGCACTGCGGCTCGTCGTGGTGTCCGATACATTCCGTACATAAAGCGGGATCGATGACGAACAGCCCGCCTTTCGCTTCCGAGATGGCTTGATTGGGACACTCCGGTTCGCAAGCGCAACATCCCGTGCAGTTATCCTCGACGATTGTGTAAGCCATATTTCACCTCTGCACAGTTTGCCCGCCCCCGGGACTGTCCCGAACCGGGGGCGAACGGATCTGATCGACGGCGTCAGGCCGCGATCAAGGCACCTTGGCGTATCTCCGCATCGCCTTTGACGACGTGTTCGATTTCGCCGCTGGAGACCTTGTCGAGATACTCCTTGAAGTAGGCGATTGCGGACTGCTCGATGAACTGATTGGCGTATTGATCGACCGGGTCGATACCCGCCGCCTTCAGGTCGTTCTTCGGGCAACCGCCGATCTTGGCCACGAACACCGCATGGCAGTCGTTGATGGCGCGGATCACGGTGGCCAGCGCGTCTTCCTCGCCGTAGCCGCCCTGACAATACAGGTCGACGCGGCGGTGGCCGACGAACTTGGCGCCTTCGGTGCTGAGCTCGTAGATCTGGAACTCGGTGGCGTGGCCGAAATGCTCGTTGACCTTGCCGCTGCCCTTGGTGGCGACCGCGATCAGCATCTTGATGTCGGAGTGCGCGCCCGCCAGGGTCTGCAGCTCTTCCTGCCGGGCAGCGACCACCGCTTGACGCTCTTTCTCCACCGCTTCCTGGTAAGCCTTGCGCGACTCCAGGTCGTAGGTGACTTCCATCGCTTCGATCTTGTCGGTGGTGAACTCGGCGCTGCGGTCTTCGCCCAACAGGCCCACCGCGTCGGCGCGGCACTGGCGGCAATGGCGCATCATGTTCATCTCGCCTTCGCAGCTATCCTGCAGCGCCTTGAGCTCTTGCGCCGTGGGGCCGCGCTGGCCGGTCAGGCCGAATACCGTGCCGTGTTCCGGCGCGGAGATCAGCGGCATGATGTTGTGCAGGAAGGCGCCGCGCGACTTCACCGCCTTGTTCACCTCGACCAGGTGCTGGTCGTTGATGCCGGGGATCATCACCGAGTTGATCTTCGACAGGATGCCGCGCTCGGTCAGCATTTCCAGGCCTTGCAACTGACGATCGGTGAGGATCTTGGCCGCTTCGATGCCGGTATAGCGCTTCTTGTTGTAGTACACCCAGGGGTAGATCTTGGCGCCCACCTCGGGATCGACCATGTTGATGGTGATGGTGACGTGGTCGATGTTGTACTGCGACAGACGCTCCACGTGATCGGGCAGGGTCAGGCCGTTGGTGGACACGCACAGCTTGATGTCCGGCGCGGTCTTGGCGATCAGCTCGAAGGTCTTGAAGGTCTTTTCCGGATTGGCCAGCGGATCGCCGGGACCGGCGATGCCCAGCACGGTCATCTGCGGGATGGTGGAAGCTACGGCCAGCACCTTCTTGGCGGCCTGTTCCGGGGTCAGCTTTTCGCTGACGACGCCGGGACGGCTTTCGTTGGCGCAGTCGTATTTGCGATTGCAGTAGTTGCACTGGATGTTGCAGGCTGGGGCCACCGCGACGTGCATGCGCGCGTAGTGGTGATGCGCTTCTTCGCTGTAACAGGGATGATTCTTGACCTTGTCCCAGATTTCCTGGGGCAGATCGTTCTCGCCCGCACCGGTGCCGCAACTCGCTTTTCCGGAACCGCCGGAGGTGCCGCAACCTTTGTGTTCGGCGACCTTCTGCATGATTTCGTCCACCGACTCGCCGGCGGCAACATTGGCGGCCCCCGCCTCTGTCTCGTTGTGTACTGTTTGCATCGCTTGCTCCTAGGTTTGTTTATTCGTCTCTGTGGCGTTCCGCCCGGCTCATCGTCCCCGTTGGCCGTCCCTTAGCCGGAGTAACGAAAAGCGGAACATCGATAGAGATCAACGATGCTGTCAATGCAAAGCGCATACCACCCGATAATATTCAATGGACTCAATTACATACCTAATCGTTAAGGTATTGCCAGACTGTCCGGAGCGGCACAAAGAGGCGGTATTTGTAGGAGTTTGTTGGGAATGCGACAAAGACGGCGGCTCTTGGCCAATCCCGTTCGGAATCCGACGATGAGTCTTCCCGCCAAACGAGCCGGGGCCGCTCAAAGCTTTTTGATCTCGATGTGATATTTCTGCAGGGCGTAGTGCATCTGGCGCGTGGTGATGCCCAGGAAACGCGCGGCCTTGGCCTGCACCCAGCCGCATTCTTCCATGGCCCAGATCAGGCGTTCGCGGGCGGATTTGAATTCCGGCACGTCGTCTTTGGCGACGGCATCGAATCCCCCCGCGGCCGGCGCGGACTGGGGGGCGATTTTCGGCACCGGGCTGGCGATTTGCGTAATGGGCCGCAGCGCGATGGAGAAGCACATATTCCTTTGGCAGGGCAGATTGATGTCCTGAATGACCTTGCCCTTGGTCATGGCCGCGGTCCGTTCCACGCAGTTTTCCAGCTCCCGGACATTCCCCGGCCAATAACACTCCGTCATGATTTGCATCGCTTCCTGCGACAGGTCGACCTGGCGCTGGTTGACCCGGTTGAAGCGCTCCAGGAAATGCTCGACCAGGGACGGTATGTCTTCCCGCCGGTCTCTGAGCGGAGGAAGAATGATGGAGATGACGTTGATGCGGAAATAAAGGTCGGCGCGGAATTCGCCCTCGGTCACCGCCGTTTCGAGGTTACGGTTGGTGGCGGCGATCAGGCGCACGTCGACCTGGATCGGCTTGTTGCCGCCCACCCGCTCGAACTCGCGCTCCTGCAGCACGCGCAGCAGCTTCACCTGGAATGCGGGCGAGATCTCGCCGATTTCGTCGAGGAACAGGGTGCCGCCGTCGGCCAGTTCGAAACGGCCCTTGCGTTCCAGGGTGGCGCCGGTGAACGCGCCCTTCTCGTGGCCGAACAGCTCCGATTCGAGCAGGGTTTCCGACAGGGCCGCGCAATTGACCCGGATGAAAGGGCCGTTGCTGCGCGCACTGAGCTGATGGATGGCGTTGGCGATCATCTCCTTGCCGGTGCCGCTCTCGCCGCGCAGCAAGACCGTGGAATTCACCGCCGCGGCCCGTTCCACTTCCACGAACACGTCCTGCATGGAACGGCTTTGGCCGATGACGTTGACCAGGCCTTGCTTGGGCCTGACTTCCTTCTGCAAACGATGCTGCTCGTGCATCATCTGCTCGCGTTCCTCGGCCACATGCTGATGCAGCCTCAGCGTCTGGCTGATGAGGTTGGCGACCATCTTGAGCAGGCGCACGTCGTGTTCCAGCGAGCCTTTGTAGCCATTCATCTCGCGGTCGATGCTGAGCACGCCTATGGTGGCGCCGGAAATCTTGATGGGGATGCCGACGAAGGCGATCACCCGGTCCGCCGAGAGCGGGCGCGATGCGGTGCGGTTGAGGAAGCGGGGTTCTTCGGCGATGTTGGGGATGACGATGGGCAAGCCGGTGTTGATGACCTTGCCGATGATGCCCTCGCCTTTCTGGAAACGGCCGCGTTTGATTTCGTCCTGGCTCAGGCCGCTGGCCTCGATGATGTGCACCTCGCCGCTGTCCTGCACCAGGGCGATCATGCAGCGGCACATGTGCATGTGCGAAGAGAGGACGTTCAAGACCTCCCGTATCGTCTTGCCGAGATCCAGGGACGAGCCCAGGATCTTGCTGATCTCGTAGATCGTGACCAGTTCCAGATTGTCTTGTTTTTCGACCGTTTGCATAACGTTTCTTGCCGCTTGGGCGGCTCGCATGATTCGGTTACGGCAGGGGACGGCCGGAAACCCGGCGCGTTTCCGGCTGCCTACGATACGAAGGTGGATACAGGAAGACGGCTAGCCGCCGCTTGAGGAAACGGGACGGCGCCCACTCACGCCGCGCGGTCCAGGTCGTCGTCCTGCTCGGCTTCGTCCATGGCCGCCTCGCACATCTCCAGGATTTCGTAATAGCCGTGCCAGCGGCCGCTCTCGGCGGAGGCCGACGCGAGTAGGCGGTTTTCCAGCACCTCGATGCGCTCCCTCAGGCCGATGAGGGTCTGGTTGACCACATCGGGGATGCGATGGTGGTCGAGGTCGATGCCGCGCGGATTCATGGCCGCCTCCCGCCGCGCTTGCACGACCTTGCCCGGTATGCCGACAACGGTGCTGTGCGCCGGCACATCCTTGACCACAACCGAATTGGCGCCCACGCGCACGCGGTCTCCCAGCGTGATGGGCCCCAGGATCTTGGCGCCCGCGCCGACCAGCACGCCGTCGCCCAGGGTGGGATGGCGCTTGCCCTTGTTCCAGCTCGTGCCGCCTAAGGTCACGCCGTGGTAGAGGGTGACGTCGTCGCCGACCACCGCCGTTTCGCCGATCACCACGCCGGCGCCGTGATCGATGAAGAAGCGCCGGCCTATGGTGGCGCCGGGATGGATGTCGATATTGGTCCACAGCCGGGTCAGGAAGGACAGCAGGCGCGACGCGTAAAGAAAGCCGCGGCACCACAGGCGGTGGCTGAGGCGGTGCAGGAGGATGGCGTGCACGCCGGGATAAGTCGTCAGCACCTCGAAGCGGGTGCGCGCTGCGGGATCGCGCTCGAACACGCAGGCCACGTCCTCCCGCCATTCCGCCAGCAGGGAAGGCGGCTCCGAAACCGCAGGTTCGCCGACGATGCTCCGGAAGACGCGAGGCTGCTCGTTCATTACCCTGATCTCCGCTTGGATGTCATGCCCTGTCAACGGCTGGGGAATACGTGGGTAGAGAGATAACGGTCGCCGCGGTCGCACACGATGGTCACGATCACGGCGTCGCTCAGTTCGGCGGACAGCCTGAGCGCGGCGGCCACCGCGCCGCCGGATGAAATTCCGGCGAAGATGCCTTCCTCGGCCGCCAAGGCCCGGGTGGCGGATTCCGCCTCTTCCTGGCCCACGTCTATGATGCGGTCCACCCGGGCGGCGTCGTAAATCTTCGGCAGATAGGCTTCCGGCCAGCGGCGGATACCGGGAATATTGGCCTTGTCGGCCGGCTGTACGCCGACGATCTGGATCGCCGGATTTTTTTCCTTGAGGAAGCGCGAGAGGCCCATGATGGTGCCGGTGGTGCCCATGGCGCTCACCAGATGGGTGATGCGGCCTTCCGTATCGCGCCAGATCTCGGGCCCCGTGCCTTCGTAGTGGGCCCTCGGATTGTCCGGATTGGCGAACTGGTCGAGCACCCGGCCGCGGCCCTCGCGCTCCATTTGGATGGCCAGGTCGCGCGCTTCTTCCATCCCGCCCTGGCGCGACACCAGGATGAGTTCCGCGCCGAAGGCCCGCATCACCGCGCGCCTTTCCTCGCTCATGTGCTCCGGCATGATGAGGATCATGCGGTAGCCCTTGATGGCCGCCGCCATGGCCAGCGCGATGCCCGTGTTGCCGCTGGTCGCCTCGATCAGCGTATCGCCCGGCTTGATGTCGCCGCGCGCCTCGGCGTGCTGGATCATGCTCAAGGCCGGCCTGTCCTTCACGGAGCCGGCCGGATTGTTGCCTTCGAGCTTGGCCAGCACGATATTGCGGCTATCCCCCGGCAGGCGTTGCAGCCTCACCAAAGGCGTGTTGCCGATGAAGGCCTCTATCGTCGGCAGCCGGTCCGCCCAGCTCGGTTCGGGTTTCAGTCGTGCACTCAACATGGCGTGGCCGTTCCGGGAGATGTTGTCACTGATGCGTTCTGGGTGCCGATGATAGAAGGGCCTGGGGCCAGGACCGGTGAAATCGGGTGGATATCTCCGCGCCGTTCGTCGCCGCCAGTCACGGCGCTCATGGCGCTTTCCGCCTGTGGGATCGTATAGAACCTGCCGAAGCAGAATGTGCGCCAACGCACTTTCGTGGCTATAGGCTTAATCTGTCTGGGATCGCCCGGCTTTTGCCGGGGCCATCTTTGTAGGAAAGGCGACAAAAGCGGCGAACATGACGCGGGTGCGACAATTCCGGCGCGAAAGATATACTGCCGCCATGGACATCCACACCGCCCTCTTCGCCAACGAGGCTTTTTACCTGGCCTTTTCCCAGCGCGATTTCCCCGCGATGGACCGCTTGTGGGCCCAGGCATCGCCGCTGCTCTGCATCCATCCGGGCTGGCCGGCGCTGACCGAGCGCGAGGCCATCCTCGCCAGTTGGCACAACATCCTGCAAAACCCGGCCACCGGCTACGCCGTCCCGCACCATGCCCAGGTCCTGGCATACGGCACGCTCGCCACGGTGGTCTGCTACGAGGAAATCCAGGGCGAGATCTTCGTCGCCAGCAATACCTTCATCGAGGAAGACGGCGAGATCCGCCTGATCCAGCATCAGGCCGGACCTTGCGCCCATCCGCCCCAGCCGGAAAGCAAGGCCGCGCCGGTCATGCAATAGTCCGGTCTGTCGCAATCGCGACAGACCGAACTCCTGATCTCGCCGCAATATCAGTCATTTGCATAAGGCCTTGGGCTGGCACCGGTCCTGCATCCCTAAGGTTTTCACAGCAAATTCGACGGCATGGAAACTCAACTCGACTGGTCCGCCTACGACAGTTACGGCGCCGGCGACGCCTATGCGGCGTTGCCCGCCGAAGGCGGTGCCTACGGCAAGGCGGCTGCGGTCTGCATCGGCAACCGCCAGTGCCAGCGCAGCGAAAAAGGCGTGATGTGCCCAAGCTTCCGCGTCACCCAGGATACGGCGCATTCGACCCAGCACCGGGCCGCCACCCTCAAGGCCGCCCTCAACGGGGAATACGGTCCCAAACCCTTCCTCGGTCCCGAGTTGCAAGCGGCGATGGATTTATGCGTGAGCTGCAAGGGTTGCAAGCGCGAATGTCCCAACGGCGTGGACATGGCCTTGCTGCGGGTGGAAGCGTTGGCCCAGCGCTGGAGCCAGTCGGGTAGAGTTCCCTTGCGCGAGCGCCTGCTGGCCAACCTGCCCCGCCTGGCGCCCTGGCTGGGACGTTTGGGCTGGCTGCTGCGCCTGCGCGAACGCCTGCCCCTGCTGGCCCGGCTACTCGAACGCGGGCTGGGCATCTCCGCGCAACGCAGTCTGCCGCAAGGCGCCAAACGCAGTTTCCTCTCCCATGCTCCGCAGCAGGCCGTAGGTACCGAGGACGGCCGCGAGGTGGTCTTGCTCGTGGATACCTTTTCCAACCATTTCGAACCCGCTACCGCTCAGGCCGCCCTCGACGTGCTGCTGGCCGCCGGCTACCGGGTGCACATCGCCCGCCCGGCATCCGGCCAGCGGCCGCTGTGTTGCGGACGGACCTATCTGTCCAACGGGCTGGTCGAACAGGCGCGGGCCGAGGCGAAGCGTGTGGTCGAAGCGCTGGAACCCTATGCCGAACGAGGCCTGCCCATCATCGGCCTGGAGCCTTCCTGCCTGCTGATGCTGCGCGACGAGTATTACGCCCTCGGGTTCGGCGAGCAGACGGCGAAGATCGCCAAGAGCGCGCTGTTGCTGGAAGAATTCCTCGCCAAGGAACACGACGGCAAACGCCTGAACCTCCCCTTGCAGCCTTTGCCCGGCGTACAGGCACTGGTGCACGGACACTGCCATCAGAAAGCCTTCGGTGCGATGAAAGCCATGCGCAAGGTGCTGGGCCTGGTGCCCGGCCTGCAAACCGAACTCATCGAATCGAGCTGCTGCGGCATGGCCGGATCCTTCGGTCTGGAAAGCGAGCATTACGACGTGTCCATGCAAATGGGCGAGCTCGCCCTCCTGCCCAAGCTGCGGGAAGCCGACCTCCAGACTCTGGTGATCGCCAACGGCACCAGTTGCCGCCATCAAATCCGCGACGGCGCCCAGCGAGAAGGCCTGCACCTCGCCCGAGTATTACAGGCCGCGCTGGGAAAGCCCGCTCCGGCGGATGAAACATCGGAATCCGACTCGGTTGAAGTAAAGGAAGCTCCGGCCGAGGTTTAAACAACGGAAATCGAGGACTGCAAGCGGCGACGCTTGCGCTGAGGCAACGCTGCCTCAGCGCGGTGAGCCCGTCGGGCGGTCGTACCCCTCACCATGGATGGCAAAGGATTCAGAACCGCACCACTACATCCGTGGCAAACATCAACTGACTCTTGCGTTGGCCGTTGTCGAAAGCATTGGCTTTGTCAGCCCAGTCGTAGCGTACTTCCGGGCGGACCACAACCCATTTGAGCGGCTTCCAGTTCACGCCGGTGGTGACCTCGTAATAGCTGGAGCCGATCCCTACGGGCGTGCTACCGGGCCGGTCGTTCAGGCGATAGCGCACGCCGTCCTGATCGCGGTTCCACTCCCCGCGCACCCCGATACCGAGCGTTTCGTCGATCTCGTATACGAGACCATTTTGTATGCCGTACCATTTGGTGTCCTTGCCGGCACGAGTCGGATCGTTTTGCTGGATGCCGTAGGTATGCTGCAGTACGTAATGGAGATGGTCGATGAACTCGTGCTGGTAGGTCAGCGTGTAACGCGTCAGGTTGTCTTGATTCGAACTCTTGTCGCCGGTGACGACCGCCGCGGAGGTCGCAATCTTTTTGTCATCGCTGGTCCAGCCGAACTTGCCGAGGAAATTCCAGTTACCCATGTCCTTGTTGACGTTATCCCACCCCATGACACCGCCGCCCGTGATCGAAAAATTGGCGGTGATTGGGTAAGTCAACAGCACGCCGGTGTGGGTGAAGGGTCCGTCCCAGGTGAAACTGTTGGTGCGCGAGTAGAAGAAGTTGTTCGGCGCCATGACCGACTCGTAATTGGTCAGTCCATAGAAATGCCCCGCCTTGATGGTAAGGCCATTACCGACCGGGGCGTAGATTTCGGCGTATAACTGGGGCAGGGCGATGTTGTAGAAACGCGAGGTGCCGTCGGTGATCAAGCCCCGGTCCCAGTGGTCGGTGGACTGGGCGATGAATGCATCGGTGCCGTAGAGAAAATCGAAACGGCCGCCGAAGTCCCAGGAATCGCCCTGCTTGGCGACTTCGCGCTCCAGGTACAGATAGAGCTGCTTGATCTGCGGCTCGGCGTCACGGTCATTGAGACCGACCGGGCCGTTGAACCGATCGGGCGAGCTGTTGAAATTGGTGCTGATACCGGCATCCAGCCATCCACCCACGGACAATCCCAGGTTCTTCATGAACTCGGGTTTGTTGGCCGACGGGAACGCCGCTTCCCAGGCCGTTTTAGTCTCGGCGATATTCTTGGCATGGATAGGACTGCAGAGCCCCGAGAGCAGGGCGCCACCCAATAGGGCTATCGCTCCGATCGCCCTGTTTTCACGATGAATATTCATAGTCGTCTCTCCCTATCTTGCGCATCAAATCAGCCAAGGCCAACTTCAACGATCCCTACACCCGGTGAGCCGAATCAGACTCCGTGATACCCCGCAGCCCCGGCACTTATATGAGCACTTCGTGCTCTTTGTATATGACCCGGGTAAGCCGTCGACATCGTGGTTCAGCCCGCGATCGACCGCTTTCCCGCCCCTCGCTCATCGGATCTTCTCGCCCCTGATCGTAATGCTTTGTAGGAAAAGCGCAACAAATTATTGCAAATATACAACATGACATCGAAAAATAATCGTGTCTGCCCCCGTTTTACGTTTGGATGTTTTGCCTCGATGGCCGGACTTAAAAACCGGGCTCCCCGAACATGCGGTGGGTAAGGGGCAATACCCATTGATGCGGCAAACTGCCGAACGCCACGAAGCCGTGGTGACGATAAAAGGCGGCGGCGTGATCGTCCTTGGCATCCACGACTAGCGCAAACACGGCCACTTCCGAGCGGATGGCCCGCGTCATGGCATCCCACAACAGGGCTGCGCCGAGTTTTTGCCCGCGATAATCCAGATGAACGGCGAGGCGGCCAAGACGGGCAACGGGAACGGCCGAGTAACGGGGCAGCCGCTTTGCCAAGCTGGCCGGCACTTCGACCAGCGGGATGCCGCCTGCTGCGAGGGTGTAGTACCCGGCAATCCTGCCGGTGGCGATTTCGACAGCGACATAGCAAGCGGCCACGCGCCGGCGCATGTCTTGGCTCGCTTGCTCGCGGAAGTACCGGTCCAGCGGCTCGACGCCGCAGGCAAACCCTGCCCTGTCATGCCCCGGGGTCAGGGCCGCTATCGCGAAGCGGGCCGTCACGAGCCCTGGATCAATTCGGCGTGGGCTTGGGCTGCACGTTGCAGCGCGGGCTTGGGTGCGGGTGGGGTTAGCAGTAGATCGACGAAACGCCGCTGGTCTTCCAAGGACAGTCGGAGCACGCTGCTTTCCTCTATCGTCTGTTGCGCCTTTTCCTGTGCCGCCGCCACGACGAAGTCGCTGATACTGCGGCCTTGGAGTTCGGCAGCGCGTTTGACGATGGCCAGCACGTCCGGAGAAATGCGCGCTTCGAGCCGGGCGCTGCGGGTGGTATCTCTGGGCATCAGGGCCTCCTCCGTTTCATGGCCTTAAAGTGTACGGTATTAAGCCGGACAATTTAAAGCGTAATCGGTCGAGATGCTACCAACATGCCCGGCGTATCACCCGTCTACCGGCCCGGCATCACTCGTTCATATCCGGAAACAGGATCACTTCGTCCGGGACGCCTGAGCCGTTTTCCTGCAGACTCAGGCCGCCGACCAGCGCGTAGCCGGCGTCGCCTTCATAGAGGACGACCGCGTTCTTGGGCATGTTCTGCAGGGCTACGATGAGTTGTTCGACCGTCATGTGTTTGCCTCCGCCGTCCGTCACAAATCGTCGGATATGACTTCCAGTGCGATCAACTGGTCACGCAAAGCCACGTGGGCATAGATGCCCTCTCTCCCGTCGTAGAGCGGATCCCGATAAAGCGCGTTGGTCGCCGCTTCGTCGGACATATAGACCCGGCAGGTTTGCAGGTCTTCGGCGATGGCCGCGACATGGGCTTCGAATTCGCTCACCGGCTCGGCCTGATAGACGCCGTCGCCCAGCAGATAATCCGCCCGGTACAGCGGCGTGTCCCAACCATGCGCTTCGGCGAGATCGAATAGCCCGGCCTGTGCGTCGCGAGCACCGGGCGAGTCCGGCGTAAAGCCGGCCGCTTCGAGCAACTGGCGTGGAGTCGCCGTCGCGAACAGGGTCTGCCCGCCCGAACGTCTCGCTTGAACCTTGCGGGCGAAATCCTCTTTATCGAAGGCAAACCATGCGGATGGACGTGCTTGGTGGGGAAACTCGACGATATAAATCATGGTGTTGTCCTGGCTATGGCTGAAAGTTAAGAAGTTGAAAGGTCGAAACGCGGGGCTTCCGCCGGCCGGGCAGTGTCGGATAGCCGGCAATCGCAGGCCCCATTGTCGGATTCGCAACATGCTTGCATGGGCAATGACGCCGCACCCGCGCGCGCAGCCCATGGCCGGCCCATTGGCATGCTGTCTGCTTAGCCATTACCGGTATTGATCCCTGGAGGAATTCCATGGCGTCCGACCCGGAAATGCCGGGCTTGCCGGATGAAACGGAGCGTAAGCCGGTGTCCGGCCCCCGCGCGCTTGAGTCCCTCGAGTCCCATGCTTTTCGGGGCGCTTCCTACAAGCATTCGACGGTGAACCCAACATGCCGAAAGCCTCTTACTTCCTGACTTCAGAAGCCTGCCCCCAGGGGACGCTCCACCGTTTTTGCCAGAAGCTCAAGGGCTATTGCGGCGGCATCAAGACCTCCGCCCCCCGCACCGCATGGCTCCCGGCCCCCGCTTCGAACCCGTTGCCCGACATCGCCGGACCCACCCGCACCTCCCGGCAGCGGGCCAAGGAAGCGGCGCGCGTCGATGCGCTCAGGGCCTCCCTGGCCGAGGAAGAAAAAAGGCTGAGCCTGAAAGAAGCCTTGTCCGGCGCGCTTTACCAATTGCAGGGCCCGATCAATCTGGTTGCCGCCACGCAGAACACCTTGCGGCGGCGCAACAGCGATCACCAGCATGACGCCCTCATCGAGGCCTTGCAGCATATCCTCGACTCCGGCCTGGCTTCCGTGGCGACCCTGCAAAACAGCCTTCCTCAGGCCGATACGGAAAATCCGGCGCCGGTGAACCTGAACCAGATCCTGTACGAAGCTCTCTCGCTCACGGCACCGGCGCTGCGCGAACACGGCATCCTGGTCAACTGGCATCCGGTCCCCGAACTGCCGCCCCTGCATGGCTTGGAAAACCGCCTGCGCGTGCTGTTCAAACAGCTCATCGACAATGCCGTCGACGCCATGTGGCAGGACGGCGGCCCGCGCCGGGAGCTGAGCTTTTTCACCTGCTCGAACGGCAGCGAAATCCATGTGTGTATCGAAGATACCGGCCCCGGCATACCCGCTCATCTGCACGTCAAGGTTTTCGAGCCATTTTTCAGTACCCGGGCCGGCGAAACCCGGCGCCATGTCGGCATGGGACTGACCTGGGGACGGGAGGTGGTCAACCAACATCGCGGCCTCATCCAGATCGACCCCGATTATGCCCAGGGCTGCCGCATCCACGTCCGCTTCCCGCTACAGGCGCCGGCCGAGCCGCTACCCCTCGCGGTCTGAAGCCCGCTCTCCCCTCAATCAAGCCGGGCAAACGGCACTTTCCGCGATCCGCGCAACCGCCTCGTTCGACAGGCACAGACGACCGGGCATCTTGAAAACCCGCGCAGCCTCCCCGTTCGAGCGCGCCATCGGGCCGCCGGCCGGCAGCGTCTGCTGCAATAAATCCCTGACCTCCTGATTGCACTTGCCGCAAGCGGTACCGACCTTGAGACAACGGGAAATGTCCTTGCGCGTGCATAAGCCGCCCTGGATGGCCTCGCGTATCTGGTTCTCGGTGACGCCTTTGCAAATGCAAACGTACATGGATGGATCGCCCCGCTCGTGCTTGCCTGAACCTAAGCTAGGCATCATTCGTGCCGACATCCGGCGGCTTCGCCTGGGCCGCCGCTCTGCAAGCAATCCGGTGCGTTTCCCAGCGTCCCACAGGCTCTGTTCCATTCGTTACAGAGGGCATGAACTCAGGGGCTTTTGTAGGAAATACGACAAAACACCTCGTTTTGTCGCGACGCCCATCGCCCCCGCCACCCGCAGGCCTCGCGATTGCCGGGCCGGCGGTGAGTTTTGGGGCCTTGCACCAGAGTAGGGAAAGATACGCCACACCGTGCGGCGCGGGCTTTGAAGTCCGGGTTTTTGTGGCGAACAAGACAAACGCAACCGCCGCCGTCGTCTTCTATTTTCATTAACTATCAATTGCTTATGCTATTTTTCAGGGATGGCTCGGCTCTTGCATTCTCCATGGCAACATTGCCACGCGCCCCAGACGATGTGGCCTCCTACTGATGGATGGCGTAACCCGGAGAGCATGCCCATGAAGTTACCGATTTATCTCGATTACTCGGCGACCACCCCGGTGGATCCCCGCGTCGCGGAAAAGATGATCCCCTTTCTGACCGAAAACTTCGGCAATCCGGCCAGCAAATCGCATAGTTTCGGCTGGACCGCCGAACAGGCGGTGGAGAATGCCCGCGAGGAAGTCGCCAGGCTGGTCAACGCGGATCCCAAAGAAATCGTCTGGACCTCGGGCGCGACCGAGTCCGACAACCTGGCCGTCAAGGGCGCCGCCTATTTCTACGAGACCAAGGGCCGCCATCTGATCACCCTCAAGACCGAGCACAAGGCGGTGCTCGATCCCATGCGCGAACTCGAATCCCAGGGTTTCGAAGTGACCTATCTGGACCCCAAGCCCGATGGCCTGCTGGATCTGGAAGCCTTCAAAGCGGCGATCCGCCCGGACACCTCGGTTGTCTCCATCATGCACGTCAACAACGAAATCGGCGTGATCCAGGATATCGTCACCATCGGCCGGATCTGCCGCGAGCACGGCGTGATCTTCCACGTCGATGCCGCGCAATCCACCGGCAAGGTGGAGATCGACCTGGAAAAACTGCCGGTCGATCTGATGTCCTTCTCCGCCCACAAGACTTACGGCCCCAAGGGCATAGGCGCGCTGTACGTGCGCCGCAAGCCGCGCATCCGCCTGAAGGCACAGATGCACGGCGGCGGCCACGAGCGCGGCCTGCGCTCCGGCACCCTGGCCACCCACCAGATCGTCGGCATGGGCGAAGCCTTCCGCATCGCCCGTGAAGAAATGGCCGAGGAATCCAAGCGCATCCGCGCCCTGCGTGACCGGCTGCTGGCCGGCATCCGGGACATCGAGGAAGTGTTCATCAACGGCGACCTGGAACAGCGGGTGCCGCACAACCTCAATGCCAGTTTCAACTACGTGGAAGGCGAATCCCTGATGATGGCCATCAAGGACCTCGCGGTCTCCAGCGGCTCGGCCTGCACCTCGTCCAGCCTGGAGCCTTCCTACGTGCTGCGCGCCCTGGGGCGCAGCGACGAGCTCGCACACAGTTCGATCCGCTTCAGCATCGGCCGCTACACCACGGAAGCGGATGTCGACTACGCCGTCGCCCAGATCAAGAACGCCGTCGAGCGTCTGCGCGACATTTCCCCGCTGTGGGAAATGTACAAGGACGGCATCGATCTCAACTCGGTCCAATGGGCCGCCGCCGCGCATTAAGCGGCTTTCGCCACTCTCAACGCGTCAGGAGTACACCATGGCTTACAACGACAAGGTCATCGATCACTACGAGAACCCCCGCAACGTCGGGACTTTCGACAAGGAGGAAGACGGCGTGGGCACCGGCATCGTCGGCGCGCCGGCCTGCGGCGACGTCATGAAGCTGCAGATCAAGATCAATGACGAAGGCATCATCGAGGACGCCAAGTTCAAGACTTACGGCTGCGGTTCGGCGATCGCCTCCAGCTCGCTGGTGACCGAATGGGTCAAGGGCAAGACCGTCGAACAAGCCTTGGCCATCAAGAATACCGAAATCGCCGAAGCCCTGGCCCTGCCCCCGGTCAAGATCCACTGCTCGGTACTGGCGGAAGACGCCATCAAGGCGGCCGTGTCCGACTACCAGGCCAAATCCGGCGTGACCGAAGAAGGCTACGAAGTCTGCAAATCCGCCGCATAACGAGGAATCACCATGACCGCTATCACGACCACCCCCATACAGGATCTGACCCCTCCGGGGCCCGCGCTGTTTTTCACCAGCAACGCCGCCAGCAAGGTGAGCGAACTGATCGCCGAGGAAGGCAATCCGGAGCTCAAGCTTCGGGTCTACGTCTCCGGCGGCGGCTGCTCCGGCTTCCAATACGGCTTTTCCTTCGAGGAAGCCGTGAACGACGACGACACCTCGGTAGTCACCGACGGCGTGACCCTGCTGGTGGATCCCGCCAGCCTGCAGTATCTGGCCGGCGCCGAGATCGACTACCAGGACGGACTGGAAGGCTCGCGTTTCGTCATCAAGAACCCGAATGCCTCCTCGTCCTGCAGCTGCGGCAGCTCCTTCTCGGTCGACGGCGGCGCCACCTGTTCCTCTCACTAAGTCCACGGGAGCACGCAAGATGGCTATCACTTTGACTGAAAAAGCGGCCAAGCAGGTCCAGAAGCATCTGACGGCACGCGGCGCCGGCGTCGGGCTCAGGTTGGCGGTCAAGACCTCCGGCTGTTCGGGCCTGGCCTATACCCTGGAATTCGTCGACGAAACCGCCGCGGAAGACCAGAGCTTCGAAAGCCACGGCGTCACCTTATTGGTCGACCCCAAGAGCCTGGCCTACCTGGAAGGCACCGAACTGGACTTCGTACGCGAGGGCATGAACGAGGGCTTCAAGTTCAACAACCCCAACGTCAAGAACCAGTGCGGTTGCGGCGAGAGCTTCAACGTCTAGGAGAGCTCGGCATGACACCGGCAGCGAGCGGCAATTATTTCGAGCTTTTCCAACTGCCCCAGGATTTCCGCCTGGATCTGGGCAAGCTCGACAGTCACTACCTGGAACTGCAAACGCGCGTGCATCCGGACAAGTCGGCGCATCTGAGCGACGCCGAAAAACGCCTCTCCCTGCAATGGGCCACCCTCGCGAACGAGGCTTACCAGACGCTTAAACGGCCGCTGGACCGGGCCCGTTATCTGCTGAAAATCCACGGAATCGATACGCAGGAAGAAAACAACACGGCGATGCCGACCGAGTTCCTGCTGGAACAGATCGAGTGGCGCGAGGAACTGCAGGGCGCCGTAGTGTTGCGCAACCTGGACGCCCTGGAGCGGCTGTCGGCCCGCCTGAAGACCGAAACGGACAGCCTGTTCGATTCGCTCGGCAGCTTGCTCGAGGACGAACGGCAACATCCGGCTGCGGCGGTCATCGTCCGCCAGTTGGCTTTTCTGGAAAAACTCGGCCGCGACATCAACGACGCCCTGGCCACACTGGAGGACTGATGCTGCTGCAAATTTCCGAACCCGGCGCCACCCAGGCCAAGCCGCCCCGCCGCCTGGCCATAGGCATAGACCTGGGCACCACCAATTCCCTGGTCGCGACCGTCGCCGACGACGGCTCGACGAGCGTGCTGACCGACGCCAGCGGCCGCGCCTTGCTGCCCTCGGTCGTGCGCTACCACGCCGATGGCGAAATCGAAGTCGGCTACGGCGCCAAGCTGTTCCAGAGCGAAGACCCGGAAAACACCTTCGTCTCGGTCAAGCGCTACATGGGCCGCGGCCTGGAAGACGTGAGCGCGCGCCAGGATGCGCCCTACCGCTTCGTCGACACGCCCGGCATGGTGCAGTTCGAGACCAAGGCCGGCGTGATCAGCCCGGTACAGGTGTCCGCCGAGATCCTGAAGTCGCTGCGCGAGCGGGCGGTGCAGGCCTTGGGCGACGAGATCAGTGGGGCCGTCATCACCGTGCCCGCCTATTTCGACGACGCCCAGCGCCAGGCTACCAAGGATGCGGCCAAGCTGGCCGGCCTGGAAGTCTTCCGTTTGCTGAACGAACCGACCGCGGCCGCCGTGGCCTACGGTCTGGACCAGGCCGCCGAAGGCACCTACGCGGTCTACGACCTGGGCGGGGGTACTTTCGACATCTCCATCCTCAGACTCACCCGCGGCGTATTCGAAGTGCTGGCCACCAACGGCGATCCGGCCCTGGGCGGAGACGACTTCGACCGCGCCGTCTACGACTGGCTGCTGACGCAAAACGGCTACGGCGAACTCTCCACCATCGACACCCGCCGCCTGCTGAGCGCGGCCCGCGAAGCCAAGGAATTGCTGTCCGACAACGACAAAGTCGACTTCCATACCGAGATGTCGGACGGCTCCGTCGCGACCGTTTCCATCGACCGGGCCACCTTCACCGGCCTGACCGACGATTTGGTTAAGAAAACCCTGAGCCCGGTACGCAAGGCCTTGCGCGACGCCGGTCTGTCCATCCAGGACATCAAGGGCGTAGTCCTGGTCGGCGGCGCCACCCGCATGCCCATCATCCGCCAGGCGGTGGGCGAGTTCTTCCAGCAGGCCCCGCTGACCGACCTGGATCCGGACAAGGTCGTCGCCCTCGGCGCCGCCATGCAGGCCAATCTGCTGGCCGGCAACCGCACCGGGGACGACTGGCTGCTGCTGGACGTGATCCCGCTCTCGCTGGGCATCGAAACCCTGGGCGGCCTGTCGGAAAAGATCATCCAGCGCAATTCCACCATCCCCGTGGCGCGTGCCCAGGAATTCACCACCTGGAAGGACGGCCAGACGGCGATGAGCATTCACGTGGTGCAGGGCGAGCGCGAACTGGTCAGCGAATGCCGCTCCCTGGCCCGCTTCGAGTTGCGCGGCATCCCGCCCATGGTGGCGGGCGTGGCGCGGGTGCGCGTCACCTACCAGGTGGACGCCGACGGCTTGCTGAGCGTCTCGGCCACCGAACAGACCAGCGGGGTGGAATCCCATATCGAGGTCAAGCCGTCCTACGGCCTGAGCGACGGCGACATCGCCCGCATGATCGAGGACTCCTACGCTCACGCCAAGGAAGACCTGGAAGCCCGCCGCCTGGCGGAACAGAAAGCCGAATCCGCCCGCCTGCTGGAGGCGACCGAATCGGCCCTGGCCGAGGACGCCGGATTGCTGGACCAGGACGAACAGGCCGCCATCCTGCAAGGCATGCAGGTCCTGCGCACCGCGCTGGAAGGCGACGATTGGGAGGCCATCAAGCAGGCCGCCGACAAGCTCAACGAGATCAGCACGGAATTCGCAGGACGGCGCATGGACTACAGCATCAAGGCCGCGCTGACTGGGCAGAAAGTGGACGCCTTGACCGTATGAAACCCAACCCGCCACCGACCCGGTCGAGCTGAATATGCCGAAAATCACCCTACTGCCTCATGACGAGTTGTGCCCCGATGGCGACACGATAGATGCCGTCAGCGGCCAGTCGATCTGCGACGCCCTGCTGGAAGCCGGCATCGAGATCGAGCATGCCTGCGAGCATTCCTGCGCCTGCTCCACCTGCCATGTGATCGTCCGCGAAGGCTATGCCTCGCTCAACGATCCCGACGAAATCGAGGAGGACATGCTGGATCGTGCCTGGGGCCTGCAGGCCACTTCCCGGCTGTCCTGCCAGGCCATCGTGGACGGGGCCGATCTGGTGGTCGAGATCCCGCGCTACAGCCTCAACCTCGCCAAGGAAGCCGCCCACAAGTAAGGCCTGAACACATGAACGGCAACCGACTCATCGTCATCAACGACACGACGCTCAGGGACGGCGAACAAACCGCAGGCGTCGCCTTCGACGCCGAGGAAAAACTCGCCATTGCCAGGGCCCTGGCCAACGCCGGCGTACCCGAGATGGAAGTGGGCATACCGGTCATGGGCGCCGAGGAACAGGAGGGCATCGCCGCCATCGCCGCCCTCAAGCTGCCGGCCCGGCTCATGGTCTGGGGTCGCATGTGCGAGGCCGATCTTAAGGCCGCGGCCGGCTGCGGGGCGCATCTGGTCAACCTGTCCACACCCGTGTCGGACATCCATCTCAAGCACAAGATCAACCGCTCGCGCGACTGGGTGCTGGCCACGGTCGCCCGCTTCGTCGCGGACGCGCTGGATACCGGCATGCAAGTCTGCGTGGGCATGGAAGACGCCTCGCGAGCCGATCTGGATTTCCTGATCCGGGTGGCGGAAACGGCACAAAAGGCCGGCGCCCGGCGGCTGCGCTTCGCCGATACCTTGGGGATCCTGGATCCGGTTTCCACCTTCGAGCGTATCCAGAAGCTGACCCGGGCCGTGGATCTGGAAATCGAGATGCACGCCCACAACGATTTCGGCCTGGCGACGGCGAATACCCTGATGGCCGTGCGGGCCGGAGCCAGCCACGTCAACACCACGGTCAACGGCCTGGGCGAGCGCGCCGGCAATGCCGCCATCGAGGAAACCGTGATGGCCCTGCACCATTTGTACGGCCAGGATACCGGCATCGCCGTCGGCCATTTCCCGGCGATTTCCCAACTGGTGGCGCAAGCCTCCGGCCGGCCGGTGGCGGCCAACAAGAGCATCGTCGGCGAGGCGGTATTCACCCACGAGGCGGGCATACACGTCGATGGCCTGCTGAAGAACGTGCTCAATTACCAGGGCGTGGACCCCAAGGAATTGGGCCGCGAGCATCGTTTGGTGCTGGGCAAGCATTCCGGCTCGCATGCCGTCGTCAGGAGTTACCGCGAACTCGGCATAGACCTCAGCGAAACCGACGCCACCCGGCTTTTGCAGCGCATCCGGCTGCACGCCAACCAAACCAAACGGCCGCCCAGCGACCACGAGCTGCGGCGTTTTTACCGGGAAACGACCGCCGCCGAACGGCCCCCGCTCGTACGCTTGAGTGCGGGCCGCAAGCAACGATTTGCACATCATCAAAACAGGTAACCGCCCATGCATCCTCTCTTGCAGCGCATCCAGCAGTTTTCCGCGGCCGAAGAGTTTCTCGATTTCTTCGGGATTGATTACCAGCCCGACGTGGTCCACGTGAACCGCTTGCACATCCTCAAGCGCTTCAACCAATACCTGAACCGCACACCCATCCCGGAAGACGCGGACGAAGCCGCCGCCCGAGAAACCTGCAAGAGCCTACTCAAGCAGGCCCATGACGATTTCGTGAAATCCAATGCGGCACAGGAAAAGGTGTTCAAGGTGTTCCAGGACCAGGATGGCAAGAGCATCTCGCTGGACAGCCTCAAGGCCAGCCTGACCACGCGCGCGCAAAAGGCTTGAGAAAGTCAGGCAGGTCGGATTAGCGGCTACTGCGCGTCATCCGACCAGACAGCAATTCGTCGGGTTACGGCTAACGCCCAACCCGGCCTACGCGAGTTTTTTACCACGATAGACCTTAGGAGTTATCGATGCCCAAGCCGAGTAAACACGTTTTCGTCTGCACGCAGAGCCGGCCGCCCGGCCATCCGCGCGGTTCCTGCGGCCAACTGGGCTGCACCGCGGTGTTCCAGACCTTCATGCAGCAATTCGACCAGGGGCAGTTGTATGGCAAGTATGCCCTCACCGGTACCGGCTGCCTGGGCGCCTGCGATTCCGGCCCCACCGTGCTCGTTTACCCGGAAGGCGTGATGTACGCCAAGGTCAAGCCGGAAGACGTATCGGCCATCGTGGAACAGCATTTGAAAAACGACCAGCCGGTCGAAAGCCTGCTCGCGCCCGCCGCGGTGTGGGGCTGACCGGCCAGCTTGCGGAGTAACGGATTTGGAAGCCACGCGCGCCTTTTATGCCGGCAGCCTGCCCGACAAGGTCGGCGGCTTGCTCGAAGAAGTCATGAGTTCCTATGCGGATACCGCGCGGGCGGAAACCCTGCTGCAACAGGCGCATAGCGCAGCTCCGGACGCCCTGCCGGTGTATTTCTCCATGTACAAGTTCTATTTCTACAAGGGACGCCTGGAGGACGCCGAACTGGCCGCGCGGCAGGCCCTGGAAACCGCGGCCCGCCAGGGTGGTTTTCCCAGCGATTTCCGCCAGCTCACGGCGGAATCCACGGATTGGACCCGCCATGACAGCCCGCAGCATTTTTATCTGTTTTCCCTCAAGGCCCTGGCCTTCATCCGCCTGCGCCAGGGTGACAAGGAAGGCTGCGAGCAGCTCTTGGGCAAGCTCGGCGAACTGGATAAATCCGACACCGTCGGTGGATCCGTGATCGGCTCCATCGCCGCCGGATTGTGAGCCTCAAGACCCATAGGCTCACGCCATTGAGTGGGTCTGCATGCAAAACGCAATTTAAGTCGACCTCAACCTTTCACCTCGAAACCATAGGAGAAACCATGTCTACCTTAACCATACTGCCATCCGGAAAAACCATCGCCGCAGAAATCGGCAAGACACTGCTGGAATTGATCCAGGCAGCCGGCGAAGAGATACAGCACAAGTGCGGCGGCAATGCCCAGTGCGGTAGCTGCCACATCTTCCTGCAGGCCGGCCGCAAGAGCGTGTCCAAGATCGCCTCGGCGGAAAACCAGAAGCTGGACAGCATCGTCGGCGTCGGATCCAAATCCCGCCTGGCTTGCCAGGCCCAAGTGGTCGGCGAGGAAGACATCACCGTCGAGCTGCTGGGTTTCGCTTCCGGGTTCTGATCCGGAACCAGCTCGTCCGGGGGCTTATTTAAACCCCCGGACGAGCCGCAGACAGGCTTAATCAATCACTAAGGAAGCGCCGCCATGAGCATCGAAGATACCATCCGCGACCAGATCGCCAACCATCCCGTACTCCTGTACATGAAGGGCGTGCCCGACATGCCACAATGCGGATTTTCCGCCAAGGCGGTCGCCTGTTTGCAGGCCACCGGCATCCCGTTCGCCTATGTGAACATCCTGGCGGCGCCGCAAATCCGGGAGAAGCTGCCCAGCGTTTCGTCCTGGCCCACCTTTCCCCAGTTGTTCGTGAACGGCGAACTGGTGGGCGGCAGCGACATCGTCGACGAGATCGCCCAGAAAGGCGAGCTCAAGCCCCTGCTGGAAAGCGCGGTCGCCGCCAAGGCCGAAGGCTAGCGCCATGGAAATCGCCGAAGTCCGCCAATTGATCGAGTCCGGCATACCCGGTTCCGAAGTCATTGTCGACGGTGAGGGCTGCAGCTTCTCGGTCGTCGTGGTCGGTGAGGCCTTCGCCGGTCTGAGCCTGGTCAAGCGGCAGCAGCAGGTTCTGGCCACCGTCAGCGAGCCGCTCTCGAGCGGCGCCCTGCATGCCATCAGCATGAAGGTGTATACGTCGGCGGAATGGGCGGCTGAGCGGGATAAGCCGGCGGCCACTGCCTAGTAGCCTCAAGTCCATCAGGCTGTTTTTACGAGAGAACGTCCATGCCACTCTACGATTATCGTTGCCCGGACTGCGATAAGACCTTCGAGTTACTGGTCAAGATTTCCGACACGCCGGTCTGCCCGTCATGCGGCGGCCAGCACCTGGAAAAGCTGGTATCCAAACCTGCTCCGGCCGGCAAAACGGCCGGCATCCTTGCGAGTGCCCGGTCCCAGGCGGCGAAGGAAGGTCATTTCAGCAATTACAAAGCTTCGGAGCGGCCGCGCACCCGCTAGACGCCGGTCGCCGCGGCTATTCCCGATCACGATGCATGAAGCACGAAACCTTTACCGCCCAGGAGGCCCTGAAACTGCTCGGAACGGAAGTCCGCTCCTGCCGCGAGCATGCGGGGCTCCCGCCGGGCAGCAGCGGGCGGATCGTCCTGGTTCGCAGGGGCGGCAAGTGCAAGCGCGGTTTCAGCGTCGCCGTACGCTGGCAGGCGCTCGATAAGCCGGCGGAAGACGAATTTACCAAGACGGAATTCGAGCATTTTTTCGAACGCCTCCTGGAATCCCGCAGGACGGAGTAAGGGTCCGGCGGCACCTAAACACCAGCCGATGGAAGCCATGCGATGAAACTCCAGATAGAACGGCCTTATATCGAAGCGATGGTGGAGGCCTTCCCCGCCCTCGCGCCTTTAAAAGACCAGTTGCGCTTCGGCAACAAGGTCGAAGTGGCCTTCGCCCAGCTCGGCAATGCGGAAGTCGCCTTCCTGCGCAATCTCTACGAAGAAGCCGGCCCCGACATGCGGCTGCGCGCCGCCGAGCTGAGCACCCTGCAGAAGGCCTTGAACGACGACGGTATTCGCTTCGAAGGCAACGATCTGGAAATGCTGGTTCCCGCCATCGCCCGCTATCTGGCGGCGGATGCGATCCGCGGCTGGCTGTTCAGCGCCCAGGTCACGTCCCGTCCCCTGCCCTACGTCATCACCCGGCTGGACTATACCCCGGCGTCGAACGACGAGATCGGCAAGGTGTTCATCGAATTGAAGGCCAATGCCAAGGGCACGATCGCCAGCCAGACCCTGCGCATCTCGGCCGGCGACATCACCGGCAAGACGGTGGGCGAGATCTTTGCCGCCAAAGGCTTCCTGAAGGAAACCGCCGAACTGATCGCCACCTACGACGATACCGTGGAGCGTTATTTCGACTGGCGTGCCCAGTACGGCGCCCAGTTTTCCGGCAAGGGGATCGGCTTCTACGCCGAGGACCCGACGGCCTCGCATCGCAATACCGACTGGTCGCGCAAGGACGTGGTCGTGCTCTCGTCCAGCGGCGGCAGCGCCCGCCTGGTCAACGACGAAGGCATATTGACCACGCGCGCCCTGACCCTGGATGCCACCGGCGACATCCTGGGGCCTTATCTGCGCAAGGCGGCCAAAAGCAATCATTACGAAGCCGAGGACGAGGTGCTGGAATCGCAGGACGCGATGCCCAAGGACTTGTTCACCCAGCTCCCGATCCACGCCTACATCCTGATGTTCCACATGGATCTGCATCATTACCTGTGGGTGCATGCGGACGACATCACGCCCTACCAATATCAGCCGGAACTCAAGCAGAAACTGGTATTGCCCGAGGAACAGACCGATCTCATCGACATCCTAACAGCCGAAATGGACGTGCTGATGGACGACATCGTCGCCGGCAAGTCCGGCGGCACCACGGTGCTTTGCGCGGGTCCCGCCGGCGTGGGCAAGACGCTGACGGCGGAGGTATATTCCGAGATCATCCAGAGACCGCTTTACCGCGTACATTCCGGGCAGTTGGGCCTCAACGTGGCCGCCATGGAAACCGCCCTCAAGGACGTCTTGACCCGCGCCCAGCGCTGGGGCGCCGTGATGCTGATCGACGAGGCGGACGTTTACATCAAGCGGCGCGACGACAACATCACCATGAACGCGGTGGTGGGGGTGTTCCTTCGCGTACTGGAATATTTCAACGGCCTCTTGTTCCTGACGACCAACCGGGTGGACGACATCGACGAAGCCATCGTGTCGCGCTGCATTGCCATGATCAAGTTCTATCCACCGGACGACGACGCCCGGCGCAGGATCTGGTCGGTGATGACCGAACAGTTCGAGCTGGCGGTGGACGGCCCCTTGATCGACGACCTAGTGAAGACTTTCCCGAACGCGACGGGCCGGGATATCAAGGGCCTGGCGAAGCTGGTGGCCAAATTCTGCGCGCAGAAGAAAGTGGCGCCGTCGCTGGAAGTCTTCATACGCTGCTCGATCTTCCGCGGTATGGATTTGGGTCATCCGGCCACGGCGTGACATGTAGACGTGCATGCTAGTTGTTGTGGATTCATGAGAACATGAAGACTGGTAGTCTTATTTGCATGTCATGGATGCCGTAATGGCACGATGCTTCGTCCTGGCGGAGATGAATACCCACCATTTCATGTTCCGCGGCGCCGGCTCCACCCGGGAAGATGCCAGATCGGCGCTGCTGTGCGCCTGGACGCGACACCGCGACGAATTGCTCGCGCGTTACCCGGAAAGAAGGGATGCAATACCGGAAGCCGACCAAATGGAGGATCACTTCAAGATTTATTATTTGGAGTTCGAACTGGGTGCGGGCTATCGCGACGGCGATCGCCTGCTGTAACCGATGAAACCGGCTAGCCGGTACTTGAGAGCCTTGCCATATGAATTATGCCTTCCCGCCCGCGCCGGTCGTCACCCTGGACGCCATGTCGAGCAATCCTTTCCCGGTGCGCCGCATCTTCTGCATAGGCCGTAATTATCCGGCGCCGGACGGCGGGACGGCCAAGGGCGAAGAGCCGATCTATTTCATCAAGCCGGCGAGCGCCATCCTGCAAAACAATTCGGTGCTGCCCTACCCTCCCGGGACCTCGGCACTCTACCCGGAAGTGGAAATGGTGGTGGCCCTGCACAAAGGTGGGCGCAACATCCCCAAGGACAGGGTCGATTACGACTATGTGTTCGGTTATGCCGTGGGCCTGGACATGACTTTGCGCGACGCCCTCGATGCCGCCCTGGAAAACGGCCTGCCTTGGGAAAAAGCCAAGGCTTTCGATCATTCCGCGCCCTGCTCGGCGATTACGCCGGAGTTTTACTCGGGCAATATCGCCAGCGGCCTGATCGAACTCAAGGTCAATGGCGAAGTGCGCCAGAGCGGCAATGTCGCCGACATGCTCTGGAAAATCCCGGAAACCGTGCATTACCTGTCCACCCGGGTGGAGCTGTTTCCTGGCGATCTCATTTACACAGGGACGCCGGTGGATGCAGGTCCCGTGGTCAAAGGCGATGTGCTGGAAGCCACGGTGGCCGGACTGGAACCTTTGATCATCACGATAGGCTAGCCGATAGCGGCGCGGAGGTACGACCATGCACATCACGACCATCCTAGTGAACGATGTCCCCAAGGTCGCGGTACGACCGAACGACCGGAAAGATCTCGGCCGATTTTTGCGCAACGGGCATAAATATCTCAGCGGCGGTGCGTCGGAGGTCGTCGTCAGCCATAGAGATGCCGACGAACAGGAAGCCGCCCGCTGGCAATCGGCTCTGCAACTGCATACCGCCTGGGGCGGCAGCGAAGACACCTTCTTCGGTATCCCGCTTTAATCCGCTTAAACACCACAAACTTCATTCATCACACGGGAGATACGCATGCCGGCAACCATGACGACCGCAAACGAGCAGACTGTGTTCAGCTTCGAAGGCAAACACGCCGAAATGATTTCACCCGACATCGCGGCCGAAGGTATCCGGATCGCCAAGGAAATCTTCGCCCGCAACGAGGCCGATCCCTTGGCCTGCGCCGCCGCCGTCGAAAAGATGGAGAGCGACGAATTGCTGACCCGCGAAGAGGCCTTGCTCTGCCTGGTTTGGGACGAGGCCGAAGAAGCCGCTTTCAAGAAGGTGACCCTGGGCTGGCTGAGCCGGGACGTCGACATCAAGCTCAAGGTGGCGGCGGACGCGTGAAGTTTTACATGACGCCGGGGTCGTGCACGACCGGCATACACATCCTGCTGGAAGAGCTCGACCTCCCCTTCGAGGTCTACATCGTCAACCTGCCGGCGGGCGACCACCACAAGCCCGATTATGTCGCCATCAATCCCAAGTCCACCATACCGACCCTGGTGCTCGACGACGGAACAGCCCTCACGGAATTCCAGGCCATCGCCTGGTGGCTAGCCCG
The DNA here is from genome assembly GCF_016925495.1 of Methylococcus sp. EFPC2. Lineage (NCBI taxonomy): Bacteria > Pseudomonadati > Pseudomonadota > Gammaproteobacteria > Methylococcales > Methylococcaceae > Methylococcus > Methylococcus sp. EFPC2. The sequence goes on from NZ_CP070492.1 coordinate 69,555, forward strand.
CAGTTATCCCAGGCGCAAGCTGATCCCGGAAGACCTCATCGGTGAAACCCAGGTGATCGAGGCGATGAGCTATATCGTCGGCACGATGCACCTGCAAGGTTTCGCCCGGATTTTCGCCACCACCCATTTCGCGATCAATGAAGCCGATACCGAGGCGGTGCAAGCGCGTGGGAGAGAAATCGCAGAAAAAGGCTTCTCGATCATGAATGACGTGCTCGCGGGCAAGGATTATCTGGCCGGCACATTCTCGATCGCCGACGCGGCCTTGTTTTATGTGGAATTCTGGGCCGACAAGCTGAAAATGGAACTGCCGCCCCACTGTCTGGCCCACTATCGCCGCATGCTGGAGCGTCCCGTGGTGCAACGCGTGCTGCGGGAAGAGGGCTATCGCTGACCGACAGACGAAACCACCCTGCCCGATGATTTTTCACGCGCCACTGCAATTCCCGCTGCACGCCGACACTACAACATGCCAACATGAATGATTGCCGCCATGTCGCATGGTATTCATGTCATCATTGAGCATGTAGACATGATGCCGGACCAGCGTAATGGGGGTCGTCAGACAACGCCGTAGATTCTGGGCGCCAAGCGCTCATCCTCCAGATCATCGAGCAAAGCATCCACGAATTTTTCGGCGCGTAGCTTTTCCGCGCGGGTCAATTGAGGATAGATGTGCTGGTAAGCGAGGTTAAACCTGACAATTTCTCCCTTGCCGTAAGGCTTTTTCAGATTCATGAACATTTCGTTCAACTCCTGCATTCCGTTGGAGTGAATCTGAGTAACGGTCGCTGTATTCATGGATAGTCCCTTCGTGAGTTGATGACTACTATTTTTAAGCACGAAGCACGCCAAATCCTTAGCTCCATAACATCAATCACTTAGCTGAAAGCCATTTTCCAACGCTATGGTCTGTAGGTGATAAGCACCAGCAGATTGGTGCATAGCCCCAATCTGCCGCCCCCTCCCCGGCCGACGATGCGCTTCCGCATCGCCGCAGGTCTTCAGCGCTACACCTCTCCTTACCCTTTGCCCCTAAGCGCAAACACTGCCTACAGAATACATGCCTTCGTGTATTCATGAACTCACATAGTCGCGTATTCATGATATCTATATCGCATAGCTACCTGACGTCACAATGACAGGTCTTATAGACACCGCTCGCTTTGCCCGAGCAGCCTTATCCTGCGACTCCGGTTAAGACAACGAAATGTTTAACCCTTTCCCCTTAACCGCGCTTTGACACGCTGAATATATTGATATCAACGCTTGTGTCGCCCATGTGACGCAGGTAGTTCGTTTCCGCCATACATACATTCATGCGTTCTTGTATTCGCATTGCTATGTATGCATGTGCGCATGCCGACGCATATACGTCCTACTTAATCAAACATGATCCTATGTCGTCATGACTACATCGATCAGCCGCGCTTAGCTTGCTTGCACAGCCTCGTCCTGCGCCTCCAGTTCTGCCCGGATTGCATCCATATCCAGGGCGCGGACGTGCTCTATGACTTTTTCCAGCGAACTGCTGGGCAAAGCGCCGGATTCGCGGACCACTACGATCTTGTCGCGCAAGACCATCAGGGTAGGCACCGAACGGATGGCAAAGCCTCCCGACAATTGCTGCTGCTTGTCGGTGTCGATCTTGCCGAAGCACAAGTCCGAATGTTTTTCGGCAGCGGCTTCGAATACGGGGGCAAACGCCTTGCACGGGCTACACCAGGTCGCCCAAAAATCCAGGATAACGATGGGATTGTTTTCGATCACCTGCTGAAAGGTATCGTCGGTTACTTCGATGACGGCCATGGGTCACATCTCTAAGAGGGAGGGATAGGAAACGGCGGCTTAGAAAGCCGGCGCGTTCAGAGCGTTCAGATATACAGGAACTGACCCTGTTCCAGCGTGGGATAATTCTTGCGCAAAGCGTTGGCGATGCTGGCAACCAACTGCTTGTCCCCGGCGGCGGAAGGGCCTACGAAGTCGGTACCCTGCTGCCAAAGCTCGAAATAACAATGCAACTCCTGATCGTAGACGGCGTCAGTGGGATTGCCTGTCTTGTCCTGCAGGCTAGCGAGACCATTCTTGTCCACTTCCAGCCGCCAATCACGGTCATCCTCCACCGAGGCCAGCAACTTGGCTACATCGGCATCGGTCCAATTTTGTTTCATATCGAAAGACATAAAGGCTCCTGCAAGCTTGCTGAGTATTATTGTGTCGAGTACGCGCAGCCCTTATCCGGCCAGGTCCACCTGAACCATGCCGTCCAGTATGCGCAGGGGATATTCTTTCATCTGCCAGCCGGCAGGCTGCAGACACTGACCGTTGCGGCCGTCGAACACCCAGCCGTGAGCGACGCAATAAAGAATGCGGCCATTGAAATCGCCCTGCCCTAGCGAAACCCCCTCGTGCGGACAACGGGCTTCATAGGCTTTGGGCTCACCGCCGTCCGCCCACATGATGACGATCTCCTGATTGCCAAGTTTGCAAGGGACCAACTCCCCTTCGGCGATATAGCTTCGTTTGCAGACATCTTCATAGGCCATACATAGTCTCCGGATGACTCAAAAGCGAGCGGGTTTGTCGGATTGCGCACTCATGAAGAGCAACTGACTTCAATGGAACACTGATCCGCCGGTGGTTCCTCGGCGTAGGACTCCAGCTCCGGCTGTTCGTCGTAGGGGCGCCTGAACAAGCTCATCAGCACGGCGAGTTCGGCATAGTCGCCCTGCTCGGCCTGTTCGATGGCTCTCTGCGCCAGGTGATTGCGCAACACGTATTTCGGATTGACCCGGTTCATGCGTTCCGCGCGGGCGGCGTCGTCGGTGTTCTGCTCGCTACGCAGACGTGCCCGGTAATCGACTATCCAGGCATCGAAGGCTTCGAGATCGGTGATCTCCTCGCGTATCCCGGCCGCCGGGACATCGCTCAGGGCCTCCAAGCGCGAGAGGTGACGGAAGCTGCGGGTAAAGTCGTTCTTGCCCCTTTGCAAAATGGACAAGAGGCCATTGACCAGCTCGGTATCGCTTTCCCGTGCCTCGAACAGCCCGAGCTTGTCGGCCCATCGCCGCATCATGGCTTGGGCATAAACCGGCGCGTACCGCTCGAATATCCCGGTGCCGATCTCCAGCGCAGCCTGCGTGTCCTCGGCGAGCAAGGGCAGGCAGGCCCGCAGCAGGCGGGAACAATTCCATTGCCCGACCTGAGGTTGGGCGCTGTAGGCATAACGCCCTTCGTAGTCGGAATGATTGCAGACATGGTGCTGCCGGAAGCGGTCCATGAAGCCGTAGGGGCCGTAATCCAGAGTCAGTCCCAGCACCGAAAAATTGTCGGTATTCATGACCCCATGACAAAAGCCCAAGGACTGCCATTGCGCCATCAGCCGCGCCGTGCGTTCGACGACTTCGGTAAGCCAACGCGCATAACGGTCGGGCAGGCCGATTAGATGCGGGTAATGTTCCTCGATCACGTGCTCGGCCAGGGTGGCCAGTTGCTCGTTCTGGCGGCGATGGAAGAAATATTCGAAGCTGCCGAAACGCACGAAGCTTGGCGATACCCGGCAGACGACCGCCGCGGTTTCCACCGTTTCCCGCTGTACCGGTTCGGAGGAACCGATCAGACTCAGACAGCGGGTCGTAGACACACCCAGATGGTGCATGGCTTCCGAACAAAGGTATTCGCGGATCGAGGAGCGCAACACCGCCCGACCGTCTAGGCCGCGCGAATACGGCGTGGGGCCCGAGCCTTTCAATTGGATTTCGCGACGCTCACCGGCGGGCGTTGCGATCTCGGCGATCAGTAAGGCTCGACCGTCCCCCAGTTGCGGCACCCAGGCGCCGAACTGATGGCCGGCATAGGCCGAGGCGATGGGAGCATAACCAGGCCATGCACTGTTGCCCGCCAGCATGCCGATCAGTGCCTCGCACCCTAACACCTGATGCGCCAAGCCCAATTCGTCTGCCAAAGCGTCGTTGAAATGGATCAAAACCGGATCAGGCAAGGCTTTTCCGCTTACGGCCTCGAAAAAACCATCCCCTAATCTGGCAAAACGTGGCTTTAATGGTGGCATGGAGCGGGTACCGTGACCCGTCCCCTCCCCTGCCCCCGCTTGCCGCCTGAGACTATCCTCTAAAGTATGAGTCTTCATCTATCCCCACACTGGCCGAAAAAATTTCTGATGCGGGCGGCGCCACGAAACCGTCGGGATATGGACACCTTGGGCTATTGCTACCCTACTCATGGTCGAATCGCCTTAGGCTTCAAACGATGCCTAAACGCATCGTGTCAGTTGGTTTCATCATGCAGACTCGCCGGTATCCAGGAGAAAAGATCCGGCTGAGTTTTTCGATACAGCCGCAAGTTGATCAGCATGGCCGGAACCAAAGAACGTACGGCGAACCATAAGGCTTCGTCCGCTTCTTTTCCTTCCCGCTTGATCTGCTTGGCCGTGACGGCCCAGCCCTCCCAGTCCAATTCGGCCATCCGTTTGCGCGTTTCGCCCGGAAGACGATCTGCGTTTTCCGCGATGATCAGTATCTGCCGGCTGACTTCTCGTCTCGTTAGCCTGGAATTCAATAGCTCGCCCTGTTCCAACGAACCGGTCATGGTTAAAACAGCGGCACCCGCTTCTTCAATGATCGACAGCAATATCGCATTCAGCATGTGCACTCTCGCAGGTGATGCTTCGAATATTGCGGACCGGGCTTCATACGTTAGATTTTTCCTTCCTTGGGTATACGCTGGAGATGTCCCGCGCGGATAGCGTCAAGGCCAACCTCTCATCAATTGTTAGCCAGAAGCATGCCACCAAAAAACCAATGATATTCCACGGTTTACGGCTCATCATTCCGATGAGGCTTTGTACCGAAACATACAAAGCAGACAAAATTTGAGTAGGGAACCAGTCGCTCTCGCGCTGCCCAGCATCATTTCGGCTTGCCTAAAGCTGCGCGTATGCGTACTGGCGTTTCATAGCAAACAAATAAACATGTATTCATGAATTACTATGTTCATGAAATAAGAACATCATGTTGGCGATTCTATTTGTCCGCATATATACTCTATAATATGAAGACACTGGCCATCCTTTCGCAAAAAGGCGGAGCGGGAAAAACGACCCTCGCCATCAATCTTGCCGTGGCGGCCGACAAGGCCACTCGCGGAAAAGCCGCGCTCATCGATCTCGATCCTCAGGCCAGCGCCGCAAGCTGGGGCGACAGCCGCCAGGCGGATACGCCGCCGGTCGTGTCGGCTCAGGCCAGCCGTCTCGGACCCTGCCTCGAGGCCGCCAAAGAAGCGGGAGCCAAGTTCGTCATCATCGACACCGCACCGCATTCCGAAAGCACTTCGTTGGCGGCGGCACGTGCCGCCGATCTGGTAATCATTCCCTGCCGCGCAGCCATCCTCGACCTGCGTGCCATCAACACCACCATTGATCTCGCCAAGCTCGCCGGTACACCGGCGGCCGTGGTATTGAACGCCGTTCCACCCCGTGGCTCCATCACGGAAGAGGCCGCGGCGGCCGTAGCCGGTTATGAAACCACCCTGGCTCCCATACGCATCACGCAGCGCGCTGCGTTCGTACACTCATTGACACTAGGCAAGTCTATTCAGGAATACGAGCCAACAGGGAAGGGGGCCGATGAAATAAAACAACTTTACAAATGGATATGCAAACAGATTATCATGTAGTTATGTATGCGTGTGTAAAATGATACATACAGTATTGACCCGCTATCGTCACCAGGCAATAACATGACTACTCGCAAAAAATTGAATCTCGCAGCGGCGCTTCACAACGCCTCCGGCAAAACGCAATCTCCCACAACTCCGCCGGCAGAACGCCCGCAATCTTCCCCACCCGCGGCGACATCGCTCGTTGCACCCAGCCGTCAGGGGAAAAAGGCTGTCACAGGCTTCTTCGACCCGGCCGTATCGCGCGAACTCAAACAAATCGGGCTTAACCGTGACCTTTCCGTTCAGGCATTGCTCACTGAGGCCATCAATGATTTGTTGGTCAAATACGGACGTAGCCCCATCGCCTAGCGTCGAGCGCGACGACCAGAGCGAAAGAGATGACAGAGCCTCCGAAAAAGAAAAAGGGATCGATCCTACCCTCGAAAGACGCTTTTCTGGACCCCCAACTCGATCTATTCCAAAACTTTCTTTGCAACACCGAAAACGAGCGTGATCAACTTTCAAACACCATAGAGCTTTGGGACAGCATGCCCAAATATGCGGTGTCAGCCAAAGCCATGAACAAATTGCGCACTGCGGAAGGGAATCTGCCGCGCCAGGAGATGAACTTCCGCCACAAGGGGAGGGATTACTCCATACGCGTCACACCAAGCATCGTGGAAGACGAGAACGGCAAGGATAAGTCCTATTATCCAAGCGCGACCGAAGAGCTCGTCGAAGACGCCCTCCGGAAAATCGCCGTGGAACAGTACGCCGGCTTTTTCGACCGGCCGAACTTCCGCAGCGGGGTCGTTTTTTCGCTTTACATGCTGCGCAGCGAACTACAGAGGAGGGGACACACGCGATCCTACCAGGAGATTAAACGCAGCCTCGACATCCTCTCGTCCAGCATCATCGAAATCCGCATGCCGGAAGATCAGGGCTTCATGCGCTCCCCCTATCTCCCAACCGTCGCAGCCGTATCCAGAACACGACTAGCCGAAGATCCGAATGCGAAATGGGTTGTCCATTTCCATGCGCTCGTCACCCAGGGCATCGACACGCTGACCTACCGGCAGTTCAACTATCACAAAATGATGGCGCTGAAGACCCAGTTGGCGCGCTGGTTGTTCAAGCAGCTCGTCCATAAGTTCACCTTCGCGAGCATGCTCAATTCGTTCGACATCTTTTACAGCACGGTCAAACGCGACAGTGGACTGCTTGGTAACTACCGACAGGAAAAAGAAGGTGTACGCGCGCTCACCGGGGCATTCGAAGAACTACAGGAAATGGGCGTGCTTGCCGAGGTCCATCGGGAAGATACATTAGGAAAACGCAAGAAAATCGAGGACGTGAAATTCCTCCTCCATCCCAGCCCCGAATTCATCAAAGAAATGAAGGCGGCCAACAAGCGCCTTTCTTCCTCTATTCCTGTGGATAAATCCCACCGGAAACTCGCAGAGCGGTAGGTTTAACACGCGGGTGAAGCCGTTTTTCGGTAGGTTTAACACGCAGGTCTCGGTAGGTTTAACACGCAGGTAGCCGTTTTTCGGTAGGTTTAACACGCGGGTGAGGCCAATTCCCGGTAGGTTTAACACGCGGGTGGCCGTTTTTCGGTAGGTTTAACACGCGGGTCTCGGTAGGTTTAACACGCAGGTCGTCCATTTCCCGGTAGGTTTAACACGCAGGTTCTAAAAAGGCCCCATCAAACAGGCTTCCTGCCCACAATTTTCACCCCCTTTTCGGTAGGTTCTACACGCGGGTGAGGGGTATTTTTGGCTTTTATTTCATAGTGTTGCGCACCCCTTATTCTTTTTATTCTTTTATTTATCCTTTCTTTAATCTTGCAACCAGGCATGTGGATAAGCCGTCAGTCCAAACTTTGAAGTGACCCCCATTGTTCAAGCAGCCTGATGAGATAGTCGGTAAAGTCCACGAGATACGTCAGGAAGGCCAGGGGATTTCCGTGGCGGCAACATCGCCACGGGCGGACAAACGGGAGAGCCTGAGGCTAGGCACTCTATATGACGCTGGAAACCATGGCGGAAGTCAGCGGCGTATCCGAGTTGGCGCCGCCGGCTTTACCCGCCGAGCCTGTCAGAAATTTTGTGTGTGAGGCATAACATGTTGTTAAGGAGCATGTATGCCAAGCAAGACGAGCAAGAAGAAACCGGCAGCGGCGCTGCCCAGCATTCCGAAAGAACTCATAGACCAGATGGTCAGTGGCCCGATGGACGCCGAGGCGATCAATGCCGCCTCGATGGCGTTCAAGAAGGCGCTGATCGAACGTGCACTGGGCGCCGAACTCAGCCATCACCTGGGTTACCCACCCGGCGCCGACAAGCCCGGCGAGGTGGGCAATCACCGCAACGGGGTGACCGGCAAGACGGTGCTGACCGAAGACGGGCCGCTTCGGATCGACATCCCGCGCGACCGTCAGGGCAGCTTCGAACCCCTGCTTATCCCTAAGCACGAGCGGCGCTTCACCGGTTTCGATGACAAGATCGTGGCCATGTACGCCCGGGGCATGACGGTGCGCGAGATTCAGGGCTTCCTGGCCGAGCAGTACGGCACCGAGGTTTCACCGGAATTCATCAGTTCAGTCACCGATGCGGTGATGGCCGAGGTCACCGCCTGGCAGTCACGCCCGCTCGAAGCCATGTATCCGGTGGTGTTCTTCGATGCTCTGCGGGTCAAGATTCGCGAGGAGGCGGTGGTCCGCAACAAGGCGATCTACCTGGCCTTGGCTGTTCTGCCAGACGGCACGCGCGACATCCTCGGGTTGTGGATCGAGAACACCGAGGGCGCCAAGTTCTGGATGAAGGTCTTCAATGACCTCAAGACGCGCGGTGTGGTCGACATCCTGATCGCCGTCACCGACGGCCTGAAGGGCATGCCCGAGGCCTTGGCCGCCGTTTTCCCAGCGACCACGCTGCAGACCTGTATCGTGCATCTGATTCGCAACAGCCTCGACTACGCGAGTTGGAAGGACCGTAAGGCACTGGCGGCAGCGATCAAGCCGATCTACACCGCGCCCAGCGCCGAAGCCGCGCTGGCCGAACTCGACGCGTTCGAGCAAGGCCTCTGGGGTGAGAAATTCCCGACCGTGGTCGCCGCCTGGCGGCGGGCCTGGGACCGGGTGATTCCCTTCTTTGCCTTCCCGCCCGCCATCCGCCGGGTGATCTACACGACCAATGCCATCGAGAGCATCAACGCCCGACTGCGCAAGATCCTCAAGACGCGTGGCCATTTCCCGAGCGACGATGCTGCCAGCAAGCTGATCTGGCTGGCCTTGCGCAACATTACGGCCGACTGGGGACGGGCGGCCAAGGATTGGAAGGACGCCATGAACCAATTCGCCATCCTCTACGCTGAACGCTTTGAAGCGGCTCGCGGATAAAATGACCACCGACTTTGCCACCGCGCCCTCTGCCTACGGTCTGAACGGACCTTCGGCAGCCGTCACCGTGGAAAAGTCTACTCACGCCTCACACACAGAAATTCTGACGCCCCCTACCCGCCTGACCCTATCGATTTTCCATAACATCCCGTACCCGGTGCCATTTCGTCGTCTCCTCGTACTGCCGATCGCGTGCTGTCCTCACATACAAAGACGTCGTCGCCAAATCTTCATGGCCTAAATTTTCCCGTAACACATCCAGTGGTAAACCCGCAGCAACCGCGTGTGTTGCACAGCTATGCCTTAACCAATGGGTTGTTGCTTTAGCTATCTGTTCAGCCCATTTCGGCTCCCGCTCCACTAAAGTCTGAGCAGCTTCTTCGAAATAGTCCCTAAGCAGGTAATGCAAACCTGAAGCCGTCAAAGGCAAATCTGCAGACATCGAAACACTGCGAGCTTCTGCTCTTTTCAAGCGCACTCTGCCGATAAGAGGCACTGTCGCATCACATTTCTCAATTTCCGGGTAAGCCCGTTCCGCCAATTGTTCGCTTATGCAGACAAGCAAACCTTCCGAAATCGGAACCTCACGGATTTTTCCACCCTTACCCCTTACCTTAAGCCACCACTGCGGTTCGCCTCCTGTACTCACATCCGCAACGACATCACCCACCTTAGCCCCAACCAGTTCGCTCAGCCGTAAGCCGGTTTCATAGGCAAAACGCAGAACAAACAACACTCGCCGGTACTTTTTCCTCTTGAGTTCAGATACCGCTCCCACAATTTGCTCTTCGCCGTATTCCAAGAGCCAATACCACTGCTCCAGAGACAATGCTCTACGAGCGTAGGACGGCTGCTGCAATCGAGGCCTGGTTAAACCTGCAAAAGGATTGAATTCCAAATAGGCCTGCTCAACCAACCAGCGGCACAGAGCATGTAAAACCGTTCTAGCCAACTTGCGGCTACGAGGAGCGAGTCCTCCATTCGACGTGGCTCGAAAGGGCGCCCATCGATCATTACTCTTCACCACACCATAAGCCCCTAGCCAACCTGCTTCCGGTGCTTCTATAAATGCCAGGTAATCGGCGCAATCCTGAGTATCGGCCGAGGAAAAAGCCTTATTGCGTTGGAAAACACACCATCTCGCGAAGCGTTCAGCTTCCCGGCGATACTGCCGGCAAGTCCCTTGATTGCCTGCATACAACGACAACCAAGCCTCTATCGCTTGGAAATCATTCTGAACATCCAAGCGACAACGACGCGATCGTTCCCGATTGCTGCCTCGCGAGCCATCCAACTCAGACCATTCCGATCTCGCCACGCTTAAGTGTTGCAGAACGTTTTCTGCAAGCGTTTGTACCGGTACCCGCTTTTTCTCCCATGAACCAGCAAGCCCCATCGATGCAAATAAACGGAGAACCGCGCGCCCGCAACCAGGGCCTACACCGCGTATGGCAACCCACCAGTGACATCCCTGTTCGAGCACGGTGGCATAAATTGGCCGCAAGGTCGTAAAACCGGCCTGAATCAGCGTTTTTGCGACCTTAGGGGGCAACCAAAGAACCACGGGATCATCGAGATCGGGAACCGGCTCGGGCAGTGCCAACAGCTGTTCCAAAGCCTTGAGCGCCTGTTGCTGCCACCGCTCATGATGCTCACCTTCCTCCGCAAGCCAGCAGGTTAACAAATCGGGGCGACGTACCAATTCCGCCTTGCGGGCCAACCGCTTGCGCAGTGTATCGACCTTATGGCGCGCTTCCAGCGGATCCTGACTGTCGAGATAAAGCCGGGCCAAGGCAGGGTAGGGCATCCCTTCGATCCTGCCTCTCAACAAGGCCACTTCACGCGCGCTTAACGACACGGCCATCATTCTCCTGGTATTAAAAAACAGCCAGCTACCCGTGGGCATTGGGGTCGATGTCCTTATCCTAGTCCATCATTCTACTCATGAAAATTCATGTTTTCATGAGTAGCATAATAAAAAAATGATAATAACAAATCTTTAAATTAATATTATTATGTAGATAACAGCACTCCCGTATTGCCGAATACATGGAAAAAACCAAGACGGCGAATCACGCGATCCACTGACTAACCACACTTAAGAAAAACAGTATGGAAAACGAACCCCGAAAAAAGCGGGATGCCGTCGAAACTTACAACCTCGCTTACCAGGCATGCGGCGAGCTATGGTTCGCCGAGCGAATCACGCCGACCGTATTACTGGTATGCGAGCGCATCCACAAGAAACATACCGCCGTCGTCGGCCGAGCGGTGAAGGCCTGGAAGGAAGACGTCGGTTTCGAAGATTTACTGCATCGGCGTCGACTCGAGGCGGGACGGTCGAGCGAACCGTCGAAAGGGACGATAGAGCCGGATTTCGGTCAAGCCGTCGCCGAGTTGTACCGCAAGGCCAAGATCCAAGTCCTGCAAGAATTACAAGACCGAGCAAACGAGCTGGAACAGGAGCGGCTGCATCTGCACGAAGAAACCGCTGCGGCCCGCAATGCACAAGAAACCATGGCGAAGGAATGGGCGGCCTATCGATTGGGCACGGAACGGGAAATCGAAACACTCAGGACTCGGGTGGCCGAACTCACGCGCAGTTTCCAGGAGCAGGGCAGGGCGCTCGAACGTCTGACGATGGAAAGGGAAAACCTGTTGCTCGACGCCGCGCGCTTCCAGGAAGATCAAGCCGCTTCAAGGCGCGGCCTGGAAACATTGAAAGAAGCCTACCAGGCCGAACTCTGCCGATGGCAAGAACGCTTCGATCAGGATCATGACTGGCATCTGCGCCGCATCGCGGAGGAAAAAGAAGTCCTCCGTACCGGCTTGCAAGCCCAATTGGAACAGCTGACCGCGCGGATACAAAGTCTGGAACCGGAGGCCGCCCGTGCTGCCGAGCTGCGCTGGGAAATCAAGCTCCGAGCTGACGACATCGCGCGCTTGAGACAGGAAAACGCAAGCCTTCAACGCCGCCGGTTGGAGCGCGTATCGCCTGCTACGGGGAGTCGCGAGGAACGCCTGCCCGGTTTTTGGCGGCGGCGGTAGACCTTGGTCCGAAGCCGGGTGGTCGATTGGTGTCCACTGGTTCAATCCGTTAACATTTTTCGCCACGATTCTTAACACACGCAGGACGCGTCGGACTCTCGCAGAGGTAATCGATGACAGACACGGTCAGGCAGACGCCAGCGGAAGCTGAACACCTCGTTCCCGTGCATTTCGATGGTCAGGTGCTCAACAAGATCTGCAAGGAAACCCTGGCGAGCGAGGGAGACAAGACGCTGCTGGACAGACTGCAAAAGGCCTATCCGGAATACCCTTTGCGCATCGCGCGTCTGGGACACGAATGGTATCGCCTCGGCGGCATCATCAAATCGGATGGCACTCGCATCGCCCAGGACAGCACCGAATGGGCGGAGCGTACCTATATCGAGTGTGGACAGGATTTTCAAACCCTGCTCGATCATTGCGAGGACGAAAATTTCCTCGTCACCCAGCATGTTGGCGTCAGCCTTTACCTGGTTGCTCAAACCGGTCCGCGCGCCGAAGACTTCGTGCAGATCGAAGTGGACCGCACCCAGGAGCTGGCTCATCGCTACCTAATCGACACGGACAATCCGCCCGACGATCTGGAGGAGCTGATCGACCCTATCAACCCGGTTGGCGTCGAACCCTTCACCGTGGGTGCATCCCGCTACACCTACCGGCGCAAGACGGACGTCGCCCTGTTCATGCAGGAGCTGGGACGGCATCGCGCCGATCCGCACCCCGCGCAACGCTTCATGGACGACTGGAACGCCAGCAGCGCCGGCCGGCAGAAGGCCTTTTGCGACGATTGGAGCTTGCGTCTGTACCAGCATGTCGGACGGCACGGCGAGCAGATCATGAATGTCGAGATCGTCCATAACCGGATCAAGGACATACCCCGGCTGGAAGGGCCCGAAGGCAAAAAGGGCAAGGCCCTGGCGAGCTTGATCGGCCGCTTCGATCATCAGGCCGGCTTCCCCTTCGCCTGGTATTTCTACATGCTCAAGGGCTTGGTGTCCCCCCATGTGGGCGAGGCGGTGAGCCGGGATTTGGCCAAGGACTACGCCTACCTGCCGGATTGCGACACCGCCGTGCTGAAGCACTGGGCGGCGATGCCTTATTGCCTGTGATCGGCCGGGCGTACGTTGCTACGAAGCGTCGGTGCGCGTTTTGGGCATGACACCATCCCCTTACCGTGCCGGCGGCGCGGACACCGAAATTCGCTTTGCGCTAGGTCTATGTTCCCTCGGATCCATCCTGATGGCGACGAGTGCCCGCGGGGTGTGCGCCATTTCTCTGGGCGACGACCCGGAAAGCCTGATACGCGAATTCCAAGACCGCTGCCCTGGGGCTCGCTTGGTGGGTGCTGATGAGAGGTTCGAACGGCTCATCGCCCGGGTCGTCGGCTTCGTGGAAACGCCGGCCCTAGGGCTCGATCTACCCCTGGACGTGCGGGGGACTGCCTTCCAGCAGCGGGTCTGGCAAGCCTTGCGGGAAATCCCCGCCGGCACCCGCATCAGCTATAGCGCGCTCGCTCAGCGGATCGGTGCGCCTGCATCGGTTCGAGCCGTCGCCGGTGCGTGTGCCGCGAACATCCTGGCGCTGGCCATTCCTTGCCATCGGGTGGTGCGAACGGACGGCCGTCTGTCCGGTTACCGCTGGGGCATCGCGCGCAAGGCGGAGTTGCTGAGACGGGAAGAAAAGACGCTCGCACCGCCTCAGGCGGTCAGCAAGGCGTAACGCGCCAGCCGCGCGAGGCTATCGTCCAGCCAGGCGCCGACCAGCGCACGTAGCGCGGCCGGATCGGCAGGGGCGGGGGGTTCGGTTTGCGGCAGGGCCAGCTCACCTGAGGATACCCGCGCCGTGAGTTCATCGAGCAGTTCGCCGTGGTCCCGCCGGCCGTCGAGCAAGGTCAGCAGGGTTTGGCTGAAAGGCATCAGGTTGATGACATGGTGCCGCAGATTGGTGACCAGCGACTGTTCGGCCGCCTCGGCCATGGCCCAGGCGCTGGCGGCCGGGCGTGCGCTGACCTGGCTGACGCAGGGCGGTTGCCAGCTATGCAACTCTATCAGTCCCGATAGAAAACACTGCAACAGATCGTGGATCAAGGTCTCGCGCAGGGTCGCATCGTCGGAGTCCGACAGCCACGGTGCCGCTTGCTCGCGGGCGGCATCGAACAGCTCATCGATCTTCCAGCCCAGAGGCCAACGCTGCGCCACCAGGTTAAGCGCGGCCTTGGTCAACGGATCGTCCGTCGCGCCTTGTGTGCCGCCCTTGATGTGGAAGTTCGCCGCAACGCCGGGCCGCAGGTCGACGGCGCCGGCGGGTTCGGCCTGCGCCGCGCTGGCGAGGTACAAACCCTCCAGCGAGTCCGGCGACAAGGCATGCCGAGGCCTCGCGCCGGCCTTGCACAGCAGGGTCTGACGAAAGTGCCGATTGCGCAGGAAATCCAGGTTCTGCTCGTATTGCAGGATGTCGCCACTCATCTCATGCAGGGCTTGCGCCACCTGCTGGGGCAAGCGCAGGGTCAGCATGTCGGAAAATTCCGCTTCCGCCAGATACTGCAATCCGGCTTTCTGCGCGCGCTCGATGAACTGATGGAAATACATGGGCGCGTTGTTCGGTTCGAGCACCTCGTGGTAGAGGTACCAGTCCGCGCTGGCGCGCAACCGTTCGACCTCGCCGCCGAACAGGCTGGCGTAGGCATCGCCGTCTCGCGGTACCGCGGTCGCCAACTGGTCGAGCAGCCGGCGCGCTTGCGCGACCCGCTCGGCGGGATGCGCGTCGGACTGGGCGTGATAACCCAGCATGTGCCGCACGGCGCCACGCACGTTCCAGCCCGGATAGGTGTTGTAGCTGATGTAGGCTATTCCGTGTTCTCCCAGTTGCCGCGCCGCGATCTGCAGAATCTTGTTCTGCACCGCGGGCGGCACCCAGGAGAACACGCCGTGGCAAATCAGATAGTCGAAATTTCCCCAAGTCTCGTCGATGTCCAGGATAGACGCGTGTTCTATGCGCACGTTTTTCAGGCCCAGCCGGGCGATCTTGCTCCGGCCGCTCTCGACCTGAGCGGCCGACAAGTCCACGCCGACGAACTCGCTGTCCGGCAGGGCATAGGCCATGGGAATCAGATTGCCACCGGCGGCGCAGCCGAGTTCCAGCACGCGGCAGCGGGCGATATCCGGCGGCGTCAGGCCGAAGATGCGCGCGATGCTGGCCAGACGGTCCGGGTGCGACTGCACGAAGGCCTGGCTGTGGTAGGGGATGGCGTCGTAGCCGCTGGGGTCGTGCGTCGCGCCGTCTAGGGTCGGGGTCATGGGCAGGGTATCTCGGTGAGTTGGGAAGGGTGCAGCGGCCGGACGCTTCGGGCGGCCTTGAGCGCTTCCCTTCAAAAAGCGTTCCTATACCAGGGTTATTACTTCTGAATCCCACGGTCCGTTCACTAGGACCGCGTTTCGAACCCCAAACCGCTATCGGGCGTTCGATGTTTCGAAGGCAACGCGGTCCTTACTTTGTTGCAAAGATGACAAAGCCCTTCAAAAAATCCGTCCATGTGATTTTTCCGACAAGGCCTTGAGCCTGCTCTAAGCCTCCTGGCGCGTTCAAAACCCTCACAAATTGTGGGCTAAGACGGGTTCCGCGCGCGTGGCATGTCCTGTGCTTGATACGCAGGCAAACCGTTTGAGGAAAGGCAGGCGTGAACGACTACCTGATGCTGCTGCTGGGCACGGCCCTCGTCAATAACGTCGTGCTGGTCAAGTTTTTGGGGCTGTGCCCCTTCATGGGCGTGTCCAAGAAACTGGACTCGGCCATCGGCATGGGCTTCGCCACGACCTTCGTGCTGACCCTGACCGCCGTGGCGAGCTGGTTCATCGAACATTACATCCTGGCGCCTTTGGAAATCGGCTTCCTGCGCATCCTGTCCTTCATCCTGGTGATTGCCGCTGTAGTGCAGTTCACCGAGATGGTGGTGCGCAAGACCAGTCCGGTGCTGTACCAGGTGCTGGGCATTTTTCTCCCCCTGATCACGACCAATTGCGCGGTGTTGGGCGTGGCCTTGCTGAACATCCAGCAGGATTACGATTTTCTGCACAGCGCCCTGTTCGGTTTCGGCTCCGCCGTGGGTTTCACCCTGGTGATGGTGATCTTCGCCGGCATCCGCGAGCGCATCGCCCTGATGGCGGTGCCGGAAGTCTTCGTCGGCGCGCCCATCGCGTTCATCACCGCCGGCATATTGTCCTTGGCATTCATGGGTTTCGCGGGTTTGAACACACACTGATCGAGTAGAAGGAAAGCCGATGTACATACTATTCGCCATCATCAGTTTGACCGGCATGGGCTTGGGGCTGGGTTTTCTGCTCGGCGCGGCGGCGCGCTATTTCAAGGTCGAGGAAAATCCGCTCATCGACGAGATCGAGGCCATGATGCCCGGCTCGCAATGCGCGCAGTGCGGTTATCCCGGCTGCCGGCCGGCCGCGGAGGCTTTGGTCGCGGGCGAGGCGCCGCCCACGCTGTGCCCACCGGGCGGGTGGGCCTTGGCCGAGCAACTGGCCAACAAGCTGTCTTTGGATCTGGATCTCTCGGACATGGAAGACCAGGTGCCCATGGTGGCCCGGGTCGACGAAACCACCTGCATAGGCTGCACCCGCTGCTACAAGGTTTGCCCGACCGACGCTTTGGTCGGCGCGCCCAAGCAGATCCACGCGGTCGTCGCCGATGCCTGCATCGCCTGCGCCAAATGCGTGGACGTGTGCCCGACCGAGTGTCTGCAACTCCATCCGGTCAAGGTCACCCTGCGCAACTGGCGTTGGCCGAGCCCGGAAGTCCTGCCGGCCAAGGCGGCCTGAGCATGTTTCCCTTCGATATCGCCTCGCTGTGGCCGCGCAAGAAGATCCGCGGCGGCGTTCATCCGGAGCCGCGCAAGGCTTCGACCGCCGACCAGCGGATCGACACCGCTTTTCCCTTGCCCAAGATGCTTTATCTGCCCTTGCAACAGCATGTGGGGCAGCCGGCCGAACCCATCGTCAGGGTCGGCGACAAGGTACTCAAGGGCCAGTTGCTGGCGACCGGTCAGGGGACGATCTCCGCCCCGGTTCATGCACCGACCTCGGGGCTGGTTTTCGACATCATGGATTACCCGGCGGCGCATCCTTCGGCCCTGCCGACGCCCACCTTGCTGCTGGAACCGGACGGCGAGGACCGTTGGATCGACGGCCTGGCGGAAATCGATCCTTACAGCCTGAATCCCGAAGAGATCAGCGAGCGGGTCGCGGCGGCCGGCGTGGTAGGCATGGGCGGGGCCGCCTTCCCCTCGGCGGTCAAGCTGAATCTGGGCCGCAAGACCCGCATCAAGACCCTGTTGATCAACGGCGGCGAGTGCGAACCCTATCTGACCTGCGACGACCGTTTGATGCGCGAACGCGCGGCGGACATCGTCGACGGCATCCGCATCATGCTGCGTGCCCTGGAATGCCGGCAGGCCATCGTCGCCATCGAGGACAACAAGCCCGAGGCCTATGCCGCCATGGGCGAGGCCGCCCGGCTGCACGGCCAGATCGAGATCACCCAGGTGCCTTCGCTTTATCCCATGGGCTGGGACAAGCAGCTCATCGGTTATCTCACGGGCAAGGAAGTCCCGGCCGGCGGCCGATCGGCCGACGTCGGCGTCCTGATGCACAACGTGGGTACGGCTTACGCCATCCAGCAGGCCATCCGTTATCAGCGTCCTTTGGTCAGCCGCGTCGTCACGGTCAGTGGCGAGGCGGTCGGCGCGCCGCGTAACGTCGAAGCGCCCATAGGCACGCCGCTGGCCGATCTGCTGGCCTACTGCGGCCATCAGCCCGGCGAGACGGCGCGCTATGTCATGGGCGGCCCGATGATGGGCGATCTGCTGCCGCATGCGAATGTGCCCTTGGTGAAAGGCGCGACCGGCATCCTGGCCCTGACCGAAGCGGAGATCGCCGCCTCCGACGCCAAGGCCTGCATCCGCTGTTCGCGTTGCGTGTCCGCCTGTCCGGCGGGTCTCTTGCCGCTGGAAATGATGACCCGCATCCGCGCCGGGCAACTGGAATCCGCCGTCGGCTACGGCTTGAAGGATTGCATCAATTGCGGCTCCTGCTCTTACGTCTGTCCTTCGCAGATTCCCCTGGTGCATTATTTCAAATACGCCAGCGGCGAACTGGTCGCCCGCCAGCAGGCCCAGCACAAGTCCGAACAAACCAAGCGCCTGGCCGAGGAAAAACAGGCCCGCATCGACCGCTACAAGGCGGAACAGGCCGCCTTGGCCGCCGCCCGCAAGGCCGCCAGGGAACAGCAACAGCAGCAGAAAAAGGCGGAGGAAGCGGCATGAGCGTGCCCCTGCTGAGCGCTCCGTTCACCCGTGCCGACAGCCAGGTCCAGGCCATCATGACGCTGGTGATGCTGGCCCTGCTGCCAGCGACCCTGTACGGCGTGTTCATCTTCGGCTGGCCGGCGTTTTTCCTGCTGGCCGTCACCGTGCTGTCGGCCCTGTTGTTCGAAGCCTTCTGCCTGATCCTGGCCGGTAAACCGGTACGGGCGACCTTGCTGGACGGTTCGGCCCTGCTCAGCGGCTGGCTGACTGCGATGACCCTGCCGCCCTGGGCGCCCTGGTGGATAGGCGTGGTGGGGGCGGCCATCGCCATCGTGCTGGGCAAGCAGGTGTTCGGCGGTATCGGTCAGAATCTGTTCAATCCCGCCATGCTAGCCCGCGTCGCCCTGCTGGTTTCATTCCCCCTGGAAATGACCACCTGGGTCCACCCCACGCCCTTGTTTTCTTCCTCGGCGCCCGGCCTGCTGGAGAGCATCGCGATCACTTTCGGCAGCGCGCCGCCGCCGGACGGGGTGACCGGCGCGACCCTCATCGGTCACATCAAGACCGAATTCTCGCAAGGCCGCGGTTTGGGCGAGTCGCTCGCATCCGGTCATTACGGATTCTTGAAGTCGTTCTTCGGCTGGACCAGCGGCAGCCTGGGCGAAACGCCTTCCTTCCTCATCCTGGCGGGCGGCCTCTGGTTGCTGAAGAAGAAGGTCATCACCTGGCACATCCCCTTGTCCATGCTGGCCTCCGTGGCGCTGCTGGCGAGCGTGTTCGCCCTGGTGGACGGCGAACGTTATCCCGGGCCGCTATTCCACCTGACCTCGGGTGCCCTCATGCTGGCGGCTTTCTTCATCGCCACCGATTACGTCACCTCGCCCAGCAGTCCCGCCGGGCAAATCATTTTCGGCGCCGGCTGCGGCCTGATCATCTTCGTCATCCGCACCTGGGGCGCCTACCCGGAAGGCGCGGGATTCGCGGTGCTGCTGATGAACTCCCTGACCCCCGTCATCGACCATTACGTCCGTCCGCGCATCTACGGGCGCGATCTCAAGGGCCGGCCGCTGGACCTGTCCGGAGGGAAGGAATGAGCCCGGTCTATCAGGAACGATTGCGCGAATTCCGCGATTTCGCCGCCGAGCGCTGGGAGTGGCTGAGGCGCAAGTTCGACGACGTGGAAAGCCTGCGTCAGCGGCTGGACTACCAGACCTATCTGCTCGCCGCCGCCGGTTTGGTGGCGGCCGTGCTGCTGGGGTTTTCCGATCTGGCGACGCGCGGCTCCATCGAGTTGCGCCAGCAGGAAGATCTGTTGGCGACCCTGGAGCAGGTGTTGCCGCCGGATCTGCACGACAACGATTTGCTGGGCGACACCAGGACCCTTACCGACCAGGCCGAAAAAGGGCTGGGCGAGACCCTGGTCTATGTGGCCCGCAAGGACGGTGAGCCCACGGCGGTGGCTTTCAAGCTGACCGCGACCGGCGGCTATTCGGGGCCCATCGCCCTGGTGATGGGCATAGACCGCAACGGCGTGATCCTGGGCGTGCGGGTCGTCGTCCATGCGGAAACGCCGGGCTTGGGCGACAAGATCGAAAAAGCCAAGTCGGACTGGATCCTCGCTTTCGCA
>NZ_CP070493.1 GCF_016925495.1 Methylococcus sp. EFPC2
AGCCCATGCGCGAACTCGTCCAAGCCATCCCCGACCCCGAGGTTCTGATCGCCCTCGAACCCGAAGAGCTGGCGGTCAAGTTGCTCTTTCTGTTCTTGCGGGGCCGTAAAGAAAAAGTGCAACGGCTGGACGTGACCAGCGGTCTTTGGAGCCTTGGTCTGGTGAAGGAGCCCGGTTGCTATCCGTCGGAGTACAAGGAGCGTGTCGAGTTGGCCGTGTCCGAAGCTTGGGCCTGGCTGGAGGCGCAAGGGTTGCTTGTGCCGGAGGCAGGCGCCAACGGCTATAGCGGTTGGCGTCACCTCAGCCGCCGCGCCCGGCGGATGGAAAGCGAGGCGGATTTTGCCGATTTCAAAACGGCGCGCCTGCTGCCGCGCGAGCTGTTGAATCCCCGGATCGCCGACCCGGTGTGGCGCGCCTTCATGCGTGGGGAGTACGACGTGGCCGTATTTCAGGCGATGAAGGCCGTGGAGGTCGCGGTACGCGAAGCCTCCGGCTTGAATGACGAGCTTGGCGTTACCCTGATGAGAAAGGCATTTAGTCAGGACAAAGGGCCTTTGACTGATATAACAGCGCATCCTGGCGAACGCGTCGGCCGCATGGAGTTCTTTGCCGGCGCCTTGGGTTCCTACAAGAATCCCCATTCGCACCGCGACGTGAACCTGGACGATCCGGCCGAGGCCTTGGAAATCATCCTGCTGGCCAACCATTTGTTGCGCATCGTTGATGCGCGGCGGGCGGATCAATCCCCGTGACCGGCCTGGTTCTACACGTTGGACCCGCGCTGCCGGCGCTGATCGCCGGCGCCGAAGAGCGGACCCAACGCCGCTTCCTGGAATTCTTCGCCGTGGCGATCCGCAACCCGCACACTCGCCGCGCCTACGTGCGGGCCGCCGCGGAATTCCTCGACTGGTGTACGGCCGCCGGCGCCGGCGCGCTCGCCGACATTCAGCCACTGCATGTCGCTGCCTGGATCGAGAGCCAGGGCCGGCACGTAGCCGCGCCGACGGTGAAGCAGCAGTTGGCGGCGATCCGCCATCTGTTCGACTGGCTGGTGACCGGGCAGGTCGTGGCGATCAATCCGGCGTCCTCGGTGCGCGGACCGTCGCACCGGGTGAAGACCGGCAAGACCCCGGTGCTGGATGCCGAAGACGCCCGCCGCCTGCTGGCCAGCATCGAGCCGGCGAGTCACGCCGGCTTGCGCGACCGCGCCCTGATCGCGCTGATGGTGTACTCGTTCGCCCGCATCGGCGCGGCCGTGGGGATGAAGGTGGAGGACGTTTACACCCAGAACCGTCGGCTGTGGGCGCGGCTGCGGGAGAAAGGCGGCAAGCGCCACGAGATGCCTTGCCATCACAGCCTGGAGGATTATCTGATCGCCTATCTGGACGGCGCCGGATTGCGCGACGATCCCAAAGGGCCGCTGTTTCGCACGATCGGCCGCGGCACCGACCGGCTCACCTCAACCCCCCTGCCCCAGGCCAATGCCCATGCCATGGTGCGGCGCCGTCTGGCCGCCGCCGGCATCGCCACCCTGGCCGGCAATCACAGCTTCCGGGCCACCGGCATCACCGCCTATCTCAAGAACGGCGGCACGCTGGAGAAGGCCGCCGCCATGGCCAACCACGCCAGCACGCGGACCACCCAGCTCTACGACCGTCGGCGGGACGAGCTGACGCTCGATGAGGTAGAAAAGATCGGGATTTGAAGAGCAGACCGGCCGGCAACCGAGTTGTCTGGTCAATGTCATGACATTGTGCTAGGTTCTGTCTATAGCCCGATAGGAAGCCGCCATGCCGACCCCAAGACACCGATCCGAGAAACTGGACATCCGCATCACGCCGGAGGCCAAGCAGATTCTGCAGCAGGCCGCCAAGCAGCGGCATACCACCATCAGCCAGTTCGTACTGGAAAGTGCCCTGGATTCTGCCAGCGCCGTGTTGGCGGAGCGTTCGCGATTCGCCCTGAATGCGGAACAATGGGAAGCCTTCCAGGCGGCCCTGGATGCGCCGCCGCGTCGGCACCCGCGCATGGAGCGGCTGTTGAACGAACCGACGATCCTGGATTGAAGCCTGGCGCATGGAGGAAACGCCCAAACCGTCCATCGCCAAGCTGTCGATCGAGCATGACCCCTCTACCTTTGATTGCGGACATAAGGCTCTGAACACGTTCATTCGGTTGCACGCCCTGCCCGGCCAACAGGCCAATATCTCGCAGACCTATGTGGCGGTCGTCGGCCAAACCATTGTGGGCTTTCACACCTTGGTCGTCGGCGACGTGGCCTATGACGATGCGCCGGAGCGGCTGGCCAAAGGGCTGCCGCGTCATCCGGTTCCCATCTTGTTGCTGGCCCGCCTGGCGGTTGATCGAACCTGGCAAGGTAAAGGCTTGGGCGCCGCCTTGGTAACCGATGCCATGCGCCGCACCCTGCAGGTGGCCGATATTGCCGGGGTGCGCGCCCTGCTGGTCCATGCCAAGAACGAGGCCGCCAAGAGTTTCTACACCCACCTTGGCTTCGAGCCGTTCCTGGGGGAACCGCTCATTCTCTACCGGCTGTTGAAAGACCTGCGGGTGATGAGCAACGGTTAGGATGGTCATAGCGCTGGTTTCGTGTTGACAGTGTGCGCACGTCCGGGCTATACAGAACAGCGCCCCCGGAACAATGAAGGTAAATCCATGAGGCCAACAGAAACCACCGAGAGCAGCTCTCAACCTCGTGACATCAACATCAACATCCGCGCCAAACGCAGGCAACGGGACCTGATCGATCGGGCCGCCGAACTGCTGGGAAAAACGCGCTCGGACTTCATGCTGGAAACCGCCTGCCGCGAAGCCGAGGACGTGCTCCTCGACCAGAGGATATTTACTCTGGAACCCGAGACGTTCCGGAAATTCCAAGCTTTGCTGGACGCGCCCCCGAGCGAAAACGCCAAGCTGCGCAAATTGCTGGCGACCAAAGCTCCGTGGGAGCCGTGATTGTCCGAGGTTCAAAAATGGAGCGCTCCTGTCCCCCTCACCGCCGCGCATAATGTGGCGGACTTCAATTGTGGCGAGCCAACTCTTGACCATTGGCTGAAACAGCGGGCCTTGCGCAACGAGGGGCGCGCATCGCGCACCTATGTGTTATGTACCGGCCGGCAAGTTGTCGCCTATTACTGCCTCGCCACAGGTTCCATAACGAGTGAACTCGCGCCCGGCCGCGTTCGCCGCAACATGCCCGACCCTATCCCCTTGATGGTCTTGGGCCGCTTGGCGGTCGATCTCGCTTGGCAAGGGCGGGGACTCGGCAAGGCGATACTGCGCGATGCGGTCCTACGCAGCATTCAGGTTTCCGAGCTTGTCGGCGTCCGGGCGCTCCTGGTTCACGCGCTGTCCGATCAGGCCGTGGGGTTCTATGAAGCCCATGGCTTTCACCCCTCGCCGATGAACCCGCGCACGCTCTTGCTGCCCTTGTCCGAGGTTTGAAGAATGAATGCCGATCCGCAACAAATAGTCGTGCTCGTTGACGCCAGAACCGCCGCCATCGAAGAACTCGATGACAGTATTTTGATGGAGACCGCCGGCGTTGCGATGGCTTTGGACAAGTTGCGGGAATCGCTTGACCAAGTGGCCGCACACTTGGATAACCGGGAATTCGAGAAAGCCTCCCACGTCGGCTACCAGGACGTGGCCCATAACTTCGTTTTTGTGCAGAGAACTTTGGCTGGGCTACAAACCGCCGTGCATCAAAAAGAAGCGCTCATTTCCAGCATCGCCGAGGCCGCGCATGCCGCCTATGAAGATGTCGCTCCCCATGTTGAAAGGCGGATGCAATCCGCCGTGAAGAAATCCGGGGTGCCTGTTACCCATGACAACCTTGATTAATGCTTCCGCCCAGGACGGCGACGATATTGTAATTTTGAGAATCTGGCACGCACTGGAAGAGAGATAAGGGAAACGAACAGGCTCAGGGTGCAGCGTTGGTTGCCGACGCCGTGCGCCGCACCCTGCAGGTGGCCGATATTGCCGGGGTGCGCGCCATCCTGGTCCATGCCAAGAACGAGGCTGCCAAAAGTTTCTATGCCCCTCTCGGCTCCGAGCCGTTTCCGGGGGAACCCCTCTTCTCTACCGGCTGCTGAAAGACCTGCGAGCGATGAGTAAGGTGTGATGGTGGACTGAATTCGGCGAGAAAAAACGCCGTTTAAGCTATTCGTTTCTATCTCAACGTTTTGTGAGAACTGCCCTCCAGCGGGATGTCTGAAACGATCAAAGATTCATCCATTTTTGCTAGCAAGTAGAACCGACAGATCTATTTCCGTGGCTGTTGCCGCGATCAGTCGTATCTTCTTGGCCTGAAGAGCGGGTTTCCCATCCACCGTGACTTTACTGTATTGATTCGCCGCCGTACCGAAAACCTTCTCCATTCGGCCCAGAAATGCGGGACTATTCGCCTCCGGAACGACGATGTCCACGTAGCGATCCGGGTGCACTCTCAGGATGTCGTTGAAATGTTCGTCGGCGTTGTTGAACGAATAACCAACCACCACGATTCGTTGCGCCTGTTTCACCCAATCGGAAGCCTTGCTCCATAAATCGATATAGCGGTGAGAAAGGATAGGCTTTAGGCGGAGGGGAGGCACCAAAGCTGGAATTACATGGATTTGACGGCGCGGGTCGTCGTGACTGACATTGACCGTTGGTGCTACAATGTCCTTGATGAATGCCGCAGGATCGCAGCCTTGGACATTTTCGATGGAAAGCAAATCCCGCGTATCCATCCGCACATATTCGGCCAGTCCTCCGTGAAAATATACGGTGTTTTCGACACCTAGCTGCTCTCGAAGAAAAGATGTGTAGTTAAGAGTGATGGCTCGAATATCTGGTGGAACCATGCCATAGAATGGCAGCGGGTTTATCCCATGATTATCGAACACCTCATTCTGACGAAAAACCAGAAAGGCCCATAAAGCCCAGGAGATATACAGGTAGTTTTTGATATCCGCCGGCTTGTCGTTATAGAACCCGAGGAATTTCTCGACCAGCAGGGTTTCGATGTTGAGCATGTCGGCACTAAGAGCGGCGGCGACCTCGTGACGGTCGGAACTCAGGCCCATCTTGAGGGTGCGTTTGAGCACGGTCTTGAAGGTATCGGAGAGCGACAGCTTGTGGATGTCCAGGATGGAGTCGCTGTCGATCAAGTCGTCGGCATCCCGAGGGAAGACCTCGCGGATCAGATCTTCCGTTTCTTTGTCGAGCTGGCTGTGCTCGGCAATCGTCGCCAACTTGTTGAACAGCCGAATGATCAATTCGCCATGCTTCCGCACATCCTCTTTTTCGGGCGGAAGCCCGGCGATAGCGTCCTGGACTCGCTGGACCATGGCCTTTTGCTCGTGAGGTTCACGAGTGGCGATCTTGTCCACAGCCCGTGCGATCATGGCATTGAAGCTAAAGCGCATGCCCGGCAGCATTGCCCGCAAGGCTTCATCCACCGGCTTTCCCGGTCCGGCCAAATAACGGGTCACCTCTGCCAGCAATGTAGTGGCCAGAGGGAATCCAATGCCGGGAGTCCGGTCGGCGCCAGCCCCCAGGATCAGCAGATTTTGACTCATATAGATGTCAGCTCCTTGTCGAAAAATGCGAGAGCAGCAGGCTCATCGGCATCGATGGCGATTTCCAAGCCGCGCGTGGCGGCGTCGAAATGTTCCACGGCCTGAAGCCATGTAACTTTCCTCAAGAATCGATAAATGTTCTGGCTAGCAGCGCGTCGAAAACCGCCTCCGCCTTCTGTGTTGCGGAAGTTTGTTGGGATTGGATAGATTCAATCTCAGCGACCTGGTCGGCAAACGCTTCCTGAATATCAAAATCAGGCACTGGTATAGGAATAGCTCGGATCGTAGGAGCATTAATGTTGGGTTGCGCGACCGCACGGCTGCCGCCTATAAGCTGAGACTGCCCAAATTGTCCGAGAAAGAAATGTAGAACGAATTCCGGCACAACATCCCCGCTTAGTCCAACCTCAATCAAATAAGCGCCTGCAATGCAGGGCCGCTCCGCTCCATTGAACAATGCCATTTTGCCGATGGTGGCTCCTGTTCTGGTGATGAGCAATGTCCCTGGTTGCAGACTGTACTTTTCAAGTT
This sequence comes from Methylococcus sp. EFPC2, assembly GCF_016925495.1. NCBI lineage: Bacteria > Pseudomonadati > Pseudomonadota > Gammaproteobacteria > Methylococcales > Methylococcaceae > Methylococcus > Methylococcus sp. EFPC2. The sequence goes on from NZ_CP070493.1 coordinate 6,117, forward strand.
CTTCAGTGCTCATCGGCAATATGGGCGCGTCAAACCACCGAAGTTCGCCGCTATAGCCCATGTCTGTCGTGCGTAAGATATGGGCACCCTTGTCGGAATATTGTCTATCTGGAAATCTCGGTCCGTAGCGCGTGTATGTTGCAATTTGGCCGACCGAAGTCATTCGCCATCGCTTCGGATTCGTCGCCGGATCACCGAACATGTCGAGAAACAGGGCGGGGATTATTTCAGCGGCTTTTTTCTGGGCCTCGCGCCGAAGCCGGACGATCCCTTCAGCGCGGGAGAGAATATCAGCGATGCGGCGTTGTTCTGGGATCGGCGGAACTGGAATTTTGATTGCGCGAACATCGTTCAGGGTAACGCCCTTTACCGTTGCTCCTGCTCCCATTCTTTCAATCGCGGCTCCCTGAGAGAGCAAGAACCAAAATAAAAAATCAGGAAGAATCTCGCTCTTTGGAATAACGGCTTTAATGTCTTGATTAATAGCCAAAGGCTGTTCTGCAATAGCGACTTTTCCTAGACCTACACGGGTCACAAGCAATACTGTGCCAGTTGGCACAAGGTTAGATGCGGAGTTAGCAAGGCCAGCCTCAGAAATATGATCTTCTGTGTCTGAAATCCTGAATGTCTTAAAGTCTTTTACAGTTGCCCAAGGGATATTTCCGCTGAAGTAATCCTCCCGTTTTTTCGATGGTGTCCCGCCACCGACGAAACGACACACTTCGCCCAATAGGGCGGAGGGATATGCACTTACGCTAATGCTCATAGGGAGCAACCAGACAACGTTTCACGCAATGCCTCGACCTCTTCCATAATCTCCGCTTCGATAGCGGCCAACTCATCCAGCAGCTCGCGTGGATCGCGGTGCTCCACGGCGGTTTGGTTCATCGGGCGGTAGCGGCCCGCCGACAGGTTGAAGTCATTGGCGCGTAGCGTGGCAGCATCGGCGAACCACCACTTTTGCGGCCACTCCTGCGCCGCGTCGCGGGTGAGCCAGTCCAACCAGCGTTCATCCTTGTAGCGGTAGGCCGCGACCAGCATGGGAAGATCGTCCTGGTCTATGGGGGTGTCGTGGTTGGCGTCCAGCTTATAGCCGTCGTTATCGGCGTGGAGGAACAGCACCCGTTCGGTGTTGCCGCCTTTCCGGAACAGCAGCACGGAGGTTTTCACACCCGAATAGGGCTGGAACACCCCGCCAGGCAGGGATAGCACGGCCTCGACGCGATTGTTTTCGATGAGTTGACGGCGCAGCTCCTTGTGGGCCGTGGTGGAGCCAAACAACACCCCTTCCGGCACGATGACGCCGCACCGACCGCCCGGCCGGAGGCTGTCCATCATGTATTTCAGGAACAGGAGTTCCGTGGCCGTGGACGTGCCCACCTTCACGTCGTCGACGATGCGGTCCTTGTCCACCCGCCCCGAAAAGGGCGGATTGGCCAATACGACGTGATAGCCTTCCGCCGGAAGGCGCAGCTCAGCCCGCTTGTCCGGATCGAGCGTGGTGGTCAGTACGTTGCGCAGCAGGATGCGGACATTCGGCAGCCCGCGCAGCGTCAGGTTCATGGTGGCGAGCCGCACCATCTTCGGATCGACATCGTTGCCGAAGAAGGTCGCCGTTTGCAGAGCCGAAACCTGCGTCGCCGACAGTTTGTCGCCCAAACCGCGCCGCTGTGTCTTGCCGTCGATTTCGGCTTCCTGAATCGCCGCCGGCGAGGAATTTGCCAGGCGTATATGGTTGTAGGCCGCGACCAGAAACCCCGCCGTGCCCGCCGCCGGGTCATAGATGGTTTCGCCGATCTGCGGGTCGATCATCTCGACGATGGTGCGGATGATATGGCGCGGGGTACGGAACTGGCCCAGCTCGCCGGCCTGTTTGATTTGCTTGAGGACATGCTCGAACAAATCGCCCTTGGTGTCGGCGTCGGCCTGATCCAGGCGGAGGTTGTCCACCAGGTTGATGACCTGGGTCAGCACGGTCGGCTCGTCGATGGTCAGACGCGCCCCGTTCATGAAGTTATGGGCGGCCTGCTCGCCCAGCTCGCCGAAGAAGGCGAAGACTTCATCGCGCACGAAGCGGACGAGGCCTTCGCCGGACAACCCTTTCGCCCAGACCGACCAGCGGAACCGCTCGCGGGGGAGGGTGGTTTGGTCCTTGACTGGCGCGTTCAGCGGATTTTTTAGCGTCCATTCACCCGCGAACATACTTTCGTAAGGTGTTTTAAGCACCTTGGCTTTGCGCAGATTGTCGGCGTCGATCCCCTCGATCAGGTAGAAGAAGAACAGGAAAGAAAGCTGTTCGGCATTGGTCACGGGGTCGGGATAGCCGCCGCCGTAGAGGTAATCGCGGATCTGGTCAATGGACCGGCGCATGTCCGGGGTTAAAGGCATGAAAGCATCCTGAGTTGGCTAATGCAGCGCCTGACGTGGCGCCGTGCTGGGTTGGTTGGTCGGGGTGTGCTTCGGGAAGACCGCCTCATTCATCGCGATCAGCACGGCATAGAGCCGGTCCTCGCCGCCGAAGATTCGCACCGCTTGGGCGTAGCCGCCCATGAGGGTGAAGGGATGGAAGGCGAAATGCCCGGCCGTGAATTCGTCCAGGGTGTCGGCATTGGCCCGTATCTGGTTGCCGATGACGCGCAGCCAGCTTTCTTCATTCGGGCTCAGGTCGCTGCGCGTGAGTAGCCAGGTTTCGAAGCGCGCGCCGAGTTCGGCGGCCTTCTGCTCCGAGACCGCCGGGAACACCATGTTCCCGTTTTCATCGAGGGTGATCCATTCCCGCGTCGTCGGATCGATATGGTCGTCCACGTCGAGCGCCAGGAGCCGGCGCGGCTCGTATTTCTTTTTCTTGGGCACTTCCCGGATGACGCCGCCTTCAATGATCTCGTCCTCGTCGCCGTGGAAGTCGCAGACGCCGACGAAATCGAACATCGTGAAAGCGGGCTTGCCCGCGATCTTGCGCGTGCCGCGCCCGCGCATCTGCTGGTAGAGGATGCTGGAGCGGGTAAAGCGGGTGAATACCAGATTGACCACTTCGGGGCAGTCGAAGCCGGTATCCAGCATGTTCACCGAGACCAGAATCTTGGGGTATGGCTCTTTCTTGAACCGCTTGATCTTGCTCATGCCATCGAGGGTGTCGTCGCTGCCCATGCCGGACACAACAAAATCCGCATAGCGCACCTCCGGGAATTCCTTACGATCCGCGAAGGCCTGGTCGAACATGGTCGCCAGGGTCTCTGCGTGGCGCTTGTTGACCGCAAAGACGATGGTTTTGCCGATCAGCGGTTTGCGCAGCACGCCCTTCGCGTCCAGATAGCCGTTGTCCAGCACCTGGCGGAACTCCCTGACAATGGCGCGATTGCGTTCGGGGATGGTGAACCGCCGTTCCAGGGCGGAAGGATCGATGGTGATACTGGCCTGGCCCGCGAACAGCTTCTCGAATTCCGCCTTGGTCTCGGCATCCATGGCCGACCAGTCCAGCTCGTCGCGCTTGACCTCGAAACCGCCTTGGGCCGCTGTCTTGACGGTCAGCGCCTTGTATATGTGATAAGGAACGAGATAGCCATCCCGAATGGCATCCTTCAGCTTGTAGCTGAAGGTCGGCTTGTCCACCTCGAAGAAGCGCAGGGTGTCGCGCACGAACAGTTTGTCCTCTTCGTCGTCGAAATCATCGCCCGCCGTGCAGGGCGTGGCGGTCAGACCGACCTGTATCCCGTCGAAATGCTTCAGCACGCCGCTCCATTTACCGTAAATGCTGCGATGACATTCATCGCTGATAACCAGATCAAAATAGCCCGCCGAATAATCGCCATAGATATTGACCATGCTTTGCAGCGTGGTGATGGTGATCTGCTTTTCGTCCTGAAAGCGGCGGCCGGCGCGCAGCACATAGGCCGGATAGTCCGGCAGGTGCTCGCTGAAGGCGTCCTCGGTTTGTTTCGCCAGCGGGATGCGGTCCACCAGGAAGAGCACACGGGTGATGGCGTTGGCCTGAAACAGGCGCTTGATGAAGGCCGCCGCGGTGCGGGTCTTGCCGGTGCCGGTCGCCATCTCGACCAGCAGCTTGCGCCGCCCCTGGGCGATCTCGCGGCAGAGGGAGTCGATGCAGTTCTTTTGATAGTCGCGCCCGGCGATCCGGTGATCAACCGGCAGCGTCAGCGGGTCCTGGCGTAGTTGCCGCGTCGCGAAGCGCTGCTCCAAGTCCTTTTGCTTGAAGAAGGTCTTTACCGGGCGCGGGAAGGCCTCGCACCCCCATTCCCAGAACAGGATTTCCTTGCCGTTGGCGAGAAAGATATAAGGGACGTTCAGTTCCTGAGCGTAGGCCTTGGCCTGTTCCGTAGCCTCGCCGGGACTGATCGAAAACCGCTTGGCTTCGATAACCGCCAGAGCCCGGCCATACCGGTCGCACAGCACATAGTCGGCGCGGCCGATCTTGAGAACATACTCGAAGCGGATGCTGTTAGGGTCGCTGATATTCCAACCCTGGTCTTTAAGCTGAGCGTCGATAATGACGCGGGAAAACGCTTCATTGCTTTTCGTCATGCGACCGCTAAATCCTCCATATCCCATTGGATATCATCCCAAGCGCCAACAATACCCTTTACCTTATAGTCAATCCCGATGCGTTTGGGCGCACTTTTGCGCTTGCAAAGACACTTCCGGACATAAGAATAGGCGGCAGCTTCGTCGGCTACCTGGACAGTTTTGGTGTGGCCCTTCGCGCCGATCCGGCCATAGTTCAAGGCGACGATCCAATCGCCGAACAGGTCTTGCCCTGCGGCGATGCTATAGGACCTGCGGATATTGCGGGCCGGATCGCTGGCTTCCAGGTGAATAGCGAAATCCATCATGGGTGTGCCCTCGCCTCTATCGGGATTCATCCCGATCGTTTGTTTCTGGATCAAGGTGGATCACGGATTGGCATTTCCAGCCAATCCCTTCGATCATGGTATCCGATGATTTGGATTTCCCTTCTTCGACACCTTCACCCCATCAGGAGACTCCACCATGGAACCGATCCCAAACCGTTCGGAACGCCCCGCGCAATTAAGGTTTATGGACAAGAACTCTCCGCTATTACCGCTTCCGGTACCGCCTTTGGTTACCCGGCTCACCCTGTCCGAATTGCTGGGCGGTCAGTCGTTGGATGCGTTGGAGCGTGATCCGCACGCGGACGGGCCATCGGCAGCATCCTGATCTTGGGGCGGTACGGAGTGGGCAGTATGATCCGCCTCTTACCCCTTATCGATCCTTAAGATCGGCCAACAGCAGGTTTGCCGAGGCCAGGGTGAATACCCCGCGATACGAGGCTCCTCGGTCAGCGCCACGAAGCAAGCCGCTACGCGGCGGCGAACGTCTTGGGCAGCTTGCTCCCGCAAGTACCGATCCAGCGGATCGGAACCACTGCCGAACCGGGTGCGGTCGGGCGCGGCATCGAGCGGCGTAACGAGGAACGGCACCCGGCTCATTCGGCGCGCAGCAGTTTCTTGCGACGGGCGAAGGCGCGCTTCAAGGATGGCGCTGGCGCCGACGGAGACAGCAGCGCACGGGCAAAGCATTCCTGGTCGGCCAATGACAGACGAATGACGTCGGCCTCCTCGATGGCGCGCTGAGCGGCCTCTTGCACGGCGGCAATGACAAAATCGGTCATCGTGCGCCCCTGAAGTTCAGCGGCGCGCTTGAGCAACGCATGCAGATCGGTGGGAATCCGGGCTTCGAGTCGGGCGGTTGGGGTGGCTGCGGGCATCGGGTTGTCCTCCTGCCGGCCAGTATGCGGCAAGTTGCCGTATGACACAGCGCTCCGCTGCCGAAGACGGTTTCACCCCGTATGGGGCCGAAGATGATCGAGTTTATCGGCCAACCACAGCTTGATCAGCGACTGACGCGTCACACCGAGACGATGCGCTTCCTTGTCCAGCGAGTGCACCATCCAGGAAGGGAAATCGACATTGATGCGCTTGGCTTCGAGGCCAGGCCGATGGGCCTTGCTCAAGTCGAGCAGGGCCGTAATGTCCTCGCCGTCATCAAACTGCTGATCAAATTCAGATGCTTTCATACAGTTGCACCTCTTCTTTGCGCGACCGTCTGACCGAAATCAGGCGGATATGGCTGTTTCGATACGTCACCACCGCAGACCAATGTTTGCTGCCGATTCGACCGATCACGAGAAAGCGCGGCTCATCCGTGGTTTTGGCGGGAATCTCCAACAGTTCAGGGTCTTCCCACAGCGCTTGCGCCTGCTCGAAATCGATTCCGTGCTTGGCCAGGTTGGCGATGTTTTTGTCCTGATCGTATTCAAATGACATGCTGGATGTATCGCACATTCGCCATATTCATACAACAGTTTTTATATCGTTTTTAAACCATCGAAACTGACCTGCGCCTTAAAACTCCCACCCCGTTTTCTCCTAGCTGTGTGGGTCCTATCGTTTTCCCCAAGCGACGATCCTGCGCCATTGCAGCGCGCTGAGTGCAGGTCTGGCCTTTTCCAGCAGCCGCATCAGCCGTTCCTGTTCCTCCGCTTCCGGCAGCCAGTCTTCGAGTAGTAGACAGTCCTCGAACGCTTCCCCGGCGACCACGGCGGTAATCACCCGGTCGGCAAGAGCACGGTAGTGATCGGCGGCGTAGACCGGTCCCGGAGGTAGGTGCAGCCCATAGGGCTCCAGCCGGCTGCGAGCATCGAAGAGGCCTTCCTGTCCCAGCCAAAGCGTGGTGTCGAGGGTATCCACGCCGGCCACGCAGAACCGCCCCGGACGCCTCCCGCCGTAGCCTTCGAAGGTCTCGGCGAAGTGCCAATCGCCGGTCCCCTCCGGCGTAGGGATGTTCAGCGCCGTCTCGGCGGTAAGGTAACGGCTCCGGGTCGTCGCCGGCAGCGCCACCCGATCCCCCGTGCCGGTTTCGTTCACCGCGACCGTCCTTGGGACTTGCTCTGTACCCGGCCCTCGGCATCCAGCGTCACGACATCCCCCACCAGCTTGCGCCGTAAGGCCAAGACCGTAGGCTCGTCGACCGGCACCACCAGCATCCGCTCACCCTGGCGCAGCAACGCCAGGCTGTGTCCGTCCAGGGTCCGTTGTCCGCCGTAGCGCAGCTCGCCGGCATCGCCGGCTTGATAACGGCGGTGCTCGGGAATGTCGGTGATGATCCGCCGGGTTTGGTTGCGTTCGGCGATGTAGCGGTCTGCCGCGGCCAGGGCATCCGCGCTAACCACCGGGGGATGGGAACCGGACGCTGTCGGTCTCGGCTCTGGAGAAGCTTGGGCCGTCTGCCGGGAGTCCGGGGACATCCCGCCAACCATCAGGCTTTGCCGGCGCCGCTCCAGTTCGGCATCGTCGAAGCGCACCGGCAATCCGGCCGCCGCCGCGGCCTGAACGACCTGGTCCTTGAACGCCTCGCTGCCCGTCACCGACAGACACTCGCCATAGCGTTCCAGGGCCAGGGTCAAAGCCGCTGCCAGGGCTTCGGGACCGCTACCGCGGGAGACCTTGAGCCGCTGGCCATCGTCGCGGATCACCGCGGCCCCGGTCCGGTAGATCACCGTGCCTTGCTTGGTGACGCTGTCCTGTTGCAGCGGAACCGGTCTGCCGGGCCGCGGCGTGCCGGTGGCGGAGACCGTCCGCCCCTTCAGCCCTTGCGCCGCCTCTCGGCCACGCAGCGCCATCAAAGCCTCCCAGTCCCCGGCCGTAGCTTCCCGTCGTAACCAATCGGCCCAGGTGAGCCGTGTGCCGCGCTCAGCGATGCCCTGCCGCTCCTGCAAATAAGCTTGGTGGATGCGCCGGCTCTCATCCCTCAGGGCTTGGCTGGCCCGGGCATAAAGCAGCTTCTTGACGGCGCCGGGCTCCACCATCAACCGGATGGCGGCGCGCTTCGCCGTGGCGCCCCGCCGGGCGGCCTCGAGCGCGGCGGTCTTGCGCGCTTTCGCCCGACTCAAGGCCTCGGCCCGCTCCGTCCCCCGCTGCTGCTGCTCGGCTTGATAACGGCCGAACAGCGCCGCGGTATCGAGCCGCGTCCGCACCGGCCGGGGTTCATAGCACCGTGAGGGTTCCGAAGCCGGCGGCCGGATTGCCTGACCCGTTTCCCGCCCGTCCTTGCGGCTGTTGCGGTCGCTGTCACCGGCGCTGCTGCCGCTGCCGGCCGCTTGGAACGCTCCCAACCGTGCTTCCAGCTTAGCCTTGGACAGCCCCCGGTCCACGGTACTGGGTTTAATCCGGACCCCGCTGCCATCCACGATCACCAGGCCATTGCCACGGCCCTGCAGGGTCAATCCGTGGTCGTTCAGAACCCGGTGCAAGGCCTCCCAACTCGGCGCCGCCACCAAGGCGTCCAGATATTCCCGCCGTAGCCAGCTCATCAGGCTCTCGACCCCAGCATGGCTTTCCAGGTCCGCCGCCCGGTTCTCCGAACCGCGCTTGCGGGCCTGGTGGTTGTCCGGCTCCAGGCCGTAGCGGCTCTCCAGCTCGGCGCACAGCCCACCTAAGGTCTTGTGGTCGTTGTAGGGCGTATGCAGGGTGTAACGAAGCGGATGGATTTTGTTGATGGCGATGTGCAGGTGCAGGTTGTCGGTGTCGTCGTGCACCACGCTGATCCGTTGGTGGCCGTCATAGCCGAGCCCCTCGCACAACCGCGCCTCAATGGCCTCCAAGATCGCCGCGGCGGGCTGTTCGCCGGCCCGGAAGCTGACGATCAGGTGGTAGGTCTTGTCGGAGGCCGCGCGGATGTTTTGGGCCTGGGTGTTGAGGATCTCCAGCACAGCCGCGTCGGGCCGCTCGCTGTGGCAATGGCTGCTGCGCACCGCACCGACCCGCTCGTGCTTGCCTTTGCCGTCGGTGAGGTAGTGAATCAGTTCGCCGTAATGGCTCTTCTGCACCGAGTTCATGGCGACGTGCTTGGCGATCATGGCGCGGCCTCTGGTCCGCTCCGGACCCGCTCACATTCGCCCTGATCACCGCCCTGCCCTTTCCGTCGTCCGTTGCCGGACGGGTAACCCAGGCCGTGGAGATCGGTCCACCACGTCACCCGGTCCGCCGCGGCAGGGTGAAGCGGTCCTGGCTCCCGGGTCATCGTTGGGACCGGGGGCGAACCACCGACTTCATCACCGCGATCATTTCGTCCTGGGTGTCTTCGATCTTCGCCAGGACGGCTCGCAGGGTGGCTTCGTCCACCGTCGCGGTTCGGGGATCGCGACTCAGCCACAGTTTCAAAAGGCCGCCCAGCCGGCCTAGGTCGCCGTTGATACGGGCCAGTGCTTCCACTTGCTGATGGTCGACGATGCCGCGAACTTCGTAGCCCAAACCGAGAGTTCGGAGTAAGGACGACGTGCTGTGGCCGGTGCGTTGGGCGAGGGCTTTGATCTGGGCTTTCTCTTCGGGGGTGACCCAGACGTTGATGGGGGTGGTGTTTTTGCGGGTGGGGGTCGGAAGGGGGGTTGGCGTGTCCATGGCGTTCCTTCAGTCATAACAAGCTGCGGTAGCGGCTCGCCCCGCAGGGCGGGAGTTCCGTTGAGCACGGAGGGCGAATAAGGAGGGGCGCGAAGGACTGGGACCGGATTGCCGGTACCTGTACTTCGCATATCCTGCCCCTAATTCTACGCTGTTTTCCGCTGTATTGGTTTGTATCAGGCCTTGTTTTTACCTGTCACCAGCGGTCTTCAGCCGTTGTTGCGGCGTTTCCGGTCGGTTTTGGGACAGTACGGGACATTAACGAGACGGTTTGACGCCAGGAATGCGTTATAGTGGGACTCTGTTGGGACAACATTAAGCCCACATGCCCGAGACATGCAGCGCTTTCCAAGCCGTCAGACAGAACATTCCTAAGTCCTTGCCATGAGCCAACGCTTGATCGATTTACTGGCCGAAGCGGCCGAACAGGGCACCGCTAAGCGGGCCAATACTGCCCGCTTGCTGAAACACTGGGAGGAGATCGAAGACGCCTTGAAGGCCGGCTATACGGTCAAAACGGTGTGGGAGGTCATGTCTCGGCAGGGCTGGATCGCCATGAACTATGACGCCTTCCGCCGAAGCCTGTACCGGCTTCGGCAACGCAAAGCCGCGGCCTCGTCAGTCCCGTCCACCCAGTCATCCCCGCCGGCGCCTTTCCCCAATGCCCCAATAACGCCCGCCGCCCGGAAACCCACATCCCCAGCCAAGCCCACGGCGGAACTGGGCAAGCTCCAGGGCTTTGTGTGGAATCCCGTGCCCAACGAAGAAGAACTCTTCGGATCTGATGAGGAGGAGGACTGACCGTCGCCGGCTTCGAGTTAATCGGGTTATCCAGGATCGGATTTGCCCGGCTTGGCTTTGGAGGTCTTGCCGGCTGGCTTCTCCTCCCCTTCGCGCCGGGTCTCGGCCAGTTCCAGAAAACGGCGGTGAAGTTCGGCAAGTTCCTGTTTTAAATCTTCCGCCCGGCTCTCGACGGCCTTGGCCCGTTCGTCGAGTCGGGCGTTCTCGATGCGTAGCACGGTTTCCGCTTTCTCGGCCTGGTCGAGGGCGGCAGCTTTGTCCTCCAGGCTGACGGTCAAGCGGGCCATCGTCTCGGCCTGTGCGGCATTCTCGGTTTCGAGACGGCTGATTTCGGCGGCCATGTCGCGGCGCTCGCGCTCCATGTCCCGCCGGGCAGCCTCCAAGGCCTCGCGCTCGGCCTTAATGCCGTCCTGCGCCTCCTTCCAGGCCGCGCCCCAAAGCTGACGCATGGCGCGGGCGACGCTCTCCGGCATGTCCGGGGCGTCGGTGGGGCGGCGATGGTCGTTGGTCTCCTTCCATTTGCCCAGCATGACGTTAATGGTGGAAAAGCTGCCGCTGCCGATCACCTCGCGGACGGCGGACACGGTGACAGCTTGCCCACTCTGCAAGAGCTGCTCGGCGGCCTCGAAAACTTGTTGTTCGGAAATGCCTATACGCGCCATGACAAAGATCCTCCAGGAAATGTAACAGACAAACGTTAATTACATAATTACGTTATCTTACATTACATGGTACGCCCAAACCGCATCCGTGCAAAGCAGGGCCGACGCTGAATTGACGGAAGACGGTGGGGATTGCGAAGGACTTTGGGACGGCAAACCGCCCTCTACCCTATAAAACCGGCTTTTAGGGCCTGTCCGTGTGCGAAGGGATTGGAGCAGAGGGACATCCCGCCTGCCCGCGCTGATGGACCGCCAAGCATTCCGGCGGTGCCGCTAGGTCCGATGTGTCCGGCTTTTTGGCGGTTCTTGTCGTTGGTTTTCGCGCGGCCAGTAGGCCGCGCCCTGGATGGTTGTGGCCGCATTAAGCGGCCACTCCTTATCAAATCAAACAGGTTGTGAGCGTCCCGAAGGGCGCGAACTCCTTTTGTTCTTGCTCTTAGCTCTTATTTGTATCGAAACAGGTTGCGCGGCGATTAAAGCCGCGCTCCTTTTGGAAGGGTGTCCGGGCTGGTTTGGAAGTTATCCACACGGGGAGCATGGTTAAAAGAAAGAATAAATAAAAGGATAAAAGGATAAGGGGCAAAAAACAGGCTTTTTTATAAGTTGTTTCAATTGGTTGCAAAAACGACCCGCCCCCTATACCTACCGAGTACATGCGCTGAAGTGTCAAGAATCGGCGACCCGCCCCCTATACCTACCGGTCCCGCCCCCTATACCTACCGAAAAATCGGCGACCCGCCCCCTATACCTACCGAAAAATCGGCGACCCGCCCCCTATACCTACCGATTCAGGGTCTTCTAGCGGCGGCAAAACGGTTAAAAAAAGAGACCCGCCCCCTATACCTACCGAGACCCGCCCCCTATACCTACCGAAAATGGCGACGACCCGCCCCCTATACCTACCGGTTTTTCGGGGCTGTGGATAACTTCCCGGTCTCTGTCTGCCGCTCTTCGGCAATCTGCTTGCGCTTGTTGGCAGCCTTCATGTCGTGGCTGAACTCGGACGACGCGAACAGGGTATAAACCACGTCCTCGACCTTGCCGCGCAGCCCCAGCAGGGACTTCTTCTCGAACTTGCCCAGAACCCGCGCCGTTACCAATTCATCAAGGGCAGCGTCCAAGGCCTCGATGGCCTTGCGCTCGCGTCCATAGCTGTCCAGCAAGGCACTATCGCGCCTAACCGTGCGGTAACGCATCTCGAAGGGCGTGATCAGACTGGCGAAGGTGAATTTCAGGGACAGTTGCTTGTGGAGCCACCGGGCAAGCTGCGTCCTGTGGCTCATCATCTGGGCATAGTTGAATTGCCGGTAGGTGAGCGCGTCGATCTCCTGCGTGACAAGCGGGTGAAACTGGACGATCCACTTGGCGTGGGGGTCTTCGGCCAGCCGCCCTTTCGTGACTGCTGAAAGGCCGGAAAAGTAGGAACTCACGGCGAAGGCCTCGCCGCCTTTCCCGTCCGTGGTGCGAATTTCGATGGTGCTGCGCGCCAATATTTGCAGGCTTAAGATGATCTCCTGATAGGAACGGGTATGGCCGCGCTTCTTCAATTCCTCGCGCAGCATATAGAGCGTGAACACAACGCCGCTGCGGAAATTCGGCCTGTCGAAAAAGGCGTTTTGCTGGTCGGCGGCAATCTTCCGTAAAGCATCTTCGATCAGTTCTTCAGTGGCTGACGGGTAATAATCCTTGCTCATACCAGTCTTCTCGTCGAGAACACGAGCGGCCTGGATAATGGTCTTCAGAGTCGTACCGCGATACTGGAACTCGACTTGTTGCAGGTCGAGAAAGCCCTTGGCCTTGCGTATCTTGTCCATCTGCTGCCGCGACACGGCATAACGCGGCACGCTGTCCCAAAGGTCGAAGGTATTCGATAACCGCGCCCGCTCGTCTTCGCTGTTACACAGAAAAGAACGGAACAGGTCGAGTTGCTGCCCCTTAAAGTCCGCCTCGCTCGGCGGAACCACCGGCTTATCCAAGTCCGCAGCTTTTTTTGTCTTTGTCATGGCGAAAATCCCTTCCGGTAAGCCTATGCCCTGGCGTGACTACCGCATGCCGCGGCTTTTCTCCCATGCATCCAATGCCTGGCGTAAGAGTTCGTTCAATTTCAAATCGGCTTCAGCAGCACGCTGTCGGAAGCGCCGGCGGAAGTCGGAATCGACCTTGAAATTGAGTGGCGCGCTGGCCGTCGTGGATACCTGCGGCGCCTCGGGCTGCCGACCAACGGCGTCGGTTGGCGGAATCGCCGCGCCTTTAACGGCAACCAGCGATGGAGAAAGATTTGCGGCTTTCTTGGAAGACATATTTCGTTCCTTATTTCTTTCGTGTTTTCTTTCTTTCGTTCATTCGTTCTTTAACGAACACCCACAACTCGGCGACCTCGCTAGCACTGCGTCCCCGCGCATCAATTTCAAGAACCGTGCGACCGTCGATCATCGAGGCGGCGAAATCCACGCGGTCATGAACAATCGCCGGCGCCACAACGCCATGCGCTGACAAGGCGGCCATAGCCTGAACCGTGAGCCGGCTATTTGGCTTAGCCTGAGTAACGACAAACGCAAATGGACGGTTTGCGTCGGTAGCAAGTTCGACGGTACGGCCGACGGCCCGTAAGTCGTGAGGGCTTGGGCGTGTCGGAATCAGAACAAAGTCGGCCTGACCTACCACGGTGCGGATTGATTCCGTAATAGCTGGTGGCGTATCGATAAAGGCGTAAACATAACCGGCCTTTGCCAACGCTTCGAGCTTGGCGGGAAGTTCCTTTAAGGTCACTGGTGCGAAACTGGGGGTATCGTTCTCGCGGCCATTCCACCAGGCGGCAAGGGATGCTTGTGGGTCCGTATCAATCAGTACGCAAGGGCCATCCCCTGATCTCTCGGCCGCCACGGCAAGATGAGCAGCAAGCGTTGTCTTCCCTGCCCCACCTTTCTGGCTGGCTAATACGATGGTTTTCATATTTCGTTCTTTCTTCCTTTCGTGTTTTCTTGTTTAGCCGATCGCACGTTATCGTTCTTTCTGCTTAACGCTACAGGAACGAAAACACGATAGCAAGATTTCGTCGGCAGACCGTATCCGTTCGAGGTGTTGATTGCCAGCGATCGTTCAACGGCGGTGCTGGCCGACATGAATGTCAAGATTTTTGCCCTCATCGGTAAGCCCTGATTGCCGTCTATCATTGGTCGATGGGGCCGGCCGGTGAGTAACTGATTCAAAAGGGAGGACGTAATGATGGATTTCAGCCCATTGCTGATACCGCTGTGGCATGCCATGAAGTGGCTGATTCCCTTGGCGGTTCTGGCGGCGATCATCCAATCGCCCTGGTTCAAGGGATTGGTAGGTGAGTGGCTTGTCAGGTTCGCGGCCTGGCTCAGGCTGGATAAGGCAGAGTACCGGGCGCTGCACGATGTGACGCTGCCGACGCCGGACGGGACCACCCAGATCGATCATGTGTTCGTGTCGCGCTACGGCGTTTTCGTCGTCGAGACCAAAAACTACTCGGGGTGGATCTTCGGGGGTGAACAGCAACCAACCTGGACTCAAAAGATTTACCGGACGACCAACAAGTTTCAAAACCCGCTGCGCCAGAATTACAAGCACCTCAAGGCGCTGGAAACCCTGCTCAATGTCCCGGCCGCGACGCTGCATTCGGTCATCGTGTTTGTCGGCGGCAGCACGTTCAAAACCCCAATGCCGCCGAATGTGACCTACGCCGGCGGCTATATCCGCTACATCAAATCATTCAAGGAACCGGTTTTCTCTGCCGCTGAGGTCGATGAGATCGTCGAGGCGATCAGTAGCGGGAGACTAAAGCCCGACCTGGCGACCACACGCGATCATGTTCGCCGTCTGAAATCGCGCAACAACCGGGATGCGCCGCGGTTATGTCCCAGGTGCGGAAGCCCCATGGTGCTCAGGGAGGTAAAGAAGGGAGCCAATGCCGGTAATAGCTTCTGGGGGTGTTCGCAGTTTCCGAAGTGCCGGGCGATTCAAAACGTGTGACACGGCATTATGGACGGCCAAGATCCTCGTCTACGCGAAATATGGCGCCAAAAGGCCATTCCAGTTATTTACCGCCAAGATCGCCCGCATCCTGTGTTTTTGCGTATTCCCTACGCACCCAATAACTTCGACTGGGTTCGCGGGGACAGGCGACACAAGCCTGAGTGGAATCACAAGTACAAGTGCTGGGAAGCCCCTCTTTCCTGGTTTGACGAGCTTGTTAAACGAACGCTGCGACGTTTTGGCAAGACTTATGTCATTCAACTCTATAAGGAGCATCAAAAGTGTGCTCCAGCATGCTGGAACGCCAAAGGTTTTCATTGCGAATGCTCTTGCATGGGAGCGAACCACGGTTCCAGACACCCCGAGGGTTATTGGCATGAGGTATCTGAAACTTTTGCTTTTCAGTGGGGGCCTCGTAAATATGCGTGTCGTCTCATTACGGCCAGTAACGCCGGTTAATTCTGCTTTGACGGGCGCCATATATGGATAGTGTCTACGGCGCCAGGATTTTCAGTGTTTCAACAACCTTTTAAGGCTCCCTCCACCCTCCAGGACGACTGACGACGATCGCATCCGTGACCCCCCCCAGCTTACGAATCCCAGCCACGAGCGCCCTATGATGCTGCACTGAACCGGTGTTGTCCCATATAAAAACGACGATAGTGTCATAGCCGTTGTCCTGGCTCAGGTAGAGGCCAGTGTCGGCGGAGACCTCCTCAATGATATTCGCCAAGCCTGACTGCGTGGACTCGTACAAGAACTTCGCCTCGACAATCAGTCTCAGCCGAGGGATCGCTAGGTCGACTCGGGGATGCTTGTAGCCGATCGATTTCAGGTGCTCCTCGTCAACAAGGTCATCGAATAGTGGGCGCATCACGGCGAAGAGCAGCGCTTGTACGTCGTACTCGCTGGCTATCTCCCACGTGACCGCTGGTTTCCTCTGTCGAGGCGAGTTCCACGGCCACCGTTTGAGCGCATCGGGAACGCGGCGAAGCACATCGACCACATCAGCCACAGAAGTCTGACGGAGGTCGATCATACCCTCCATGTCGAGCAGGCGCTGAAGTGCAGCCAGCCGGACGATGGCGCGCTCCAGCGAATCATCCCTGTCGCTCGCGAACACAATCTGCCGTGCCTGCTCCCGAAGGGCCTCGCTTGTCGATGCGAGGCCCTTCGCTTCGAGAGCGACCTGAAGGTCGGCGGCGACGTGCTCCCACTCGGTTTTGCCGAAAAGACTACGCGCAGCATAAAGGAGGGAGCGTCGCCAGAGGTCATTCTCATGTTGTAAAGCCTGCCCGGCGAACTCGACCACCCAGGGCCTGTAGGGGGTATCCGCGGGTAGCACGGCGAGCATACCGACGGCGAGTGCAAGCACGGCGACGGGATCGCCTTCGAGACCCCACCCACCGCGGTTGGCACCGAAGAACTTCCGAGCGGACAGCCACTCCAGGCCAGACGCTAGCTCGGCCGCATTGACGCGGCCTAGCGCGGCGCCGATGGCATCCGCCGCGACCCCTTGGTAGCTCCATACACCGCGGGTATCCGGAGTCGTGAAGGAAGGCGTCAGGACGCCGAACCACGCGCCGAACCCACCAAGCAGGTCATCATCTCGGGTCTGCGCGACTTTGTCCTCCAGTGCCTCGCGGACAAGGACAAGCAGAGGACGTATCATAGGAACCACCGCGTCCGGCCGATCAGCCCGCCGATCGCATCCTCTGACCATCCATCGACGTCCTGCAGCAGTCGTAATTTCTCGGCCATCATCTCCGAGTAACCGATGGTGATCGGCATCGGAGCCGGGAAGAAACTACGCCAGGAGTGGCATGAGAATGCGAACACCTGGCGGGATAGATATACAAGGTCGTCGAACGTCGAGTTGCGGTGCAAACGCAGGATCACCGGCCTGGGTAGCCCATCGGATGCCAGTTTGACCTCGTTGGCCCCCTTTAATGCAAGAAGCGCCTCGTGTCGGGAGAGACGGAGGCATAGGCCACGGGGTGGGGCCATCACACCCTTCTTAGACCCTCCCGGCGCGTTCGCGCCACGTTGCTCCTCATCGAATAGGAGGAACGGATGGGCGTCGACGACGTGCACGAAGGCGTACTTCGCGTGCGCGAGCCCGAGACCCTCCATCAGCTTCTGCACGGCGCAGACCTCGGCGTTCTTCATCGGCTTGAAGGCATGGAACACCAAACGGACGGGGTCGTCCGGTCGCCAGTTCTGCTGCTCCCGGACTTCGTCGACGGCCCTCTGTATGGCCTTGAGCAACTCCTCTGTGTACTGCTCGAAGGGTACGGCGCGCGTACGGCTGCCGAGCAAGTATCGACCGTCCCCAGTGAAGACGGTCGTGATGCCCACGAAGCGCCGTTTCGGACCCATTCGGCTCGTGTTGGCTTGGTAACTGCCAAGGCCGAATACCAATTCGTGGGCCACCTTCTGATCAGCCGGCAGGAGCCACGGGATGCCGCCAAGCTTCGCGTAACTTGCCAGGCCTATATTGTTCAACGAGTACACAAGCTGCTCTGGGCTCTGTTCCATCGTCTCTAGCTCAACGTCCTGCACTGCGGCTCCGTGCCGTAGGAAGAACGCTTTCGTGACCAGGTACGGGTTATCGTCACCGTTGAGGGCGGCCATGCCATCGTCGATCTGCACAAGCACCAAATTCCAGGTTTTGCCCTTGTCGGTAATCCAGTCAAGCGCCTCGTTGCACGCGATCAGGTAATCCTTCGCCGACGCCGTCCGGCTTGTGAAGAGCTGCTTGAGATTCGGCCTCTCCAGTGAGAAGCGTTGCAGGAAGCCGACCTTACCGGGAAGCCCGCTGAGCAGGCGTTCGACGAACGTCTCGACCCGTCCCTCCTTTGCCTTCTGGCAGATCACTGCGATGTTCAACTGCTTCGGCGTGAACTGGTAGCGATCGCTCGGCCCGTGCGTGTCAAGACCACGTTGGTTCCAGCGGTCGGTCTTCCTCCCGCCGAGGTCGAAGATCAGCTCGGGCTTCTCGATCGTCTCCGACGGCGGGAAACGGTCGCGCCTTACGGAGATCATCGAGCCAAAATCGACGGCGAGCCCAGGTGCAAGCAGTGGCTTCTGCTTCGCGAGGTACTCGAACATTGTGGCCATCCGCTTCAGCCGGTCGGGGCCGGAAGCGACCGTCGCACGCTTCCTCGACAGCTTAGTGACGATGTCAGACCAGCAGTGCGGCTCGACCACGCGAAGCACGCGCTCCAGGACTTCGGCACGGGGTTCGAGGAACGCTTCCTTTGCAGCAATCATCTCGACGTCGTCGATGTGGTCATCTAGTCGTAAGTCCGAGCCGTCAACCTCGCGGATGCGCCCGACGAGTTCTCGCCGCGGCATCAGGCGCGCGTCGCTCTGCGACGAGTTTCGCCGGACGTAGAGTCCCGTGACGTTCATGTGCCGCTCCAGAAGGTCAGAAACCGGGGCGTCAATGAAGATGCGCGAACGGGCCTCGCAGACGAGCACGACGTCGCGATGACCGTCCGCTCGCACAACGACTCGGTCGTCGAACGTGTATGCGACGCGGACGCCGAGCCATGCCGGAAGCTTTACGCCGTTTGGCGCGCTCGTGTGCAGGAGATCGTCGGTATCCTTGTTTGAGATAAGCATGACGCGATGATGTCGCAGCATAACCGGTCGCTTGAGACCAAGTAGATGGTCCAACAGCCACTCGCGGACGAGGCCGGCGACGATGTGGGGAACCTCTCCTGCTTCGACCTCTAAAACATCCCCAGGAAGATCGGCGTCGGTGCGGGCGATTACCTCGGTGTATTCCCCCGTACGTGTACGCACGAGGTGAACGCCTCGATGTTCATCACGAAGCGCATCGAGGTCCGGTCCCATAACGTATGGCACGCGGCCGATCCGCAGCTTCGCTTTATGATCGAACCCGACAGGTACCGCGTTGAGGGTGACGGCCGGATTGTGCCGACCACTCACGCTCCGTCTTCCTGGGCGGAAGCCACTCCTTCAGCCATTGAGGTAAGGATGGCCTGGTCAAAGGTGTCTAGACCGTGCTCATACTGCGCAATGTCATATTCAAATCGATCAAGTATCGTGTTGATCTTGGCGATCACCCAGCCTGCTCCTTAGGTGGTGGCAATCAACGTAACAATGGTGGAATCGATCAGCTTTGCGACGAAGCGACCATCTCAACCGCAATTTTAGGAGATTGTGGCTATGATGGCTGCATCGACAGACAGATACAGCGAAACTGGGCTATCTGTAACGGTCGGAGAAAATAAACCGCAGTAGCCAAAACATCCACTATTAACTAAAGGCGATGCCGTGTTTTAAATGCGGCATCACCTTTTATACCCACTGTGTGGTGGTTATGCGTATTTAATAAGTTTCCACGTAACGGCTTTCCCATTGTGTGGAGGCATAGTATTGCCAGCCGCGATGGGTGCTGTTGTTGAAGGTGTATCAAGCGATTGCCACACGCCGCTCTCAGGGCATTTTTCGCCGGTTTTAGCCGTTGTTCCTAGAGGACATTTTGCCATGTCGATATCCTGATAATGGCAGCCAAGACGACTGCATTACCAGAAATGATGGCGACTTTTATATTTTCAATGGCGGCGTTAGCTTAGAATTGAATATTGGTAATATTCACCAAAATAGTGTGACTTTTTACCAAAACCAGATTTTAGAGGGCGGTCGCTCAACCGGTGTTAGGCATGAATGGCAATACCCGATGGCATCACTCATTTATGATGAATACCCCAAGCCCAACTCTGTCTGTCAGGGAAGCGCATTTCGTCGCCCCCTTCTTTTAGAAGCGGTTAAGCGGAGACAGCCCGGCCAGACATCCTCGCCGGCGTCGGCTCTCCTATATGTGATAATGTCCTTTATCACATATAGGAG